>JAKLIC010000040.1 GCA_022709825.1 Bacteroidota bacterium
GTATAATGTTGTAGAAATATCAAAAACACCCGGAGTTAACGAAATCACCTTTAGATAATCTTGGTTGCTACTGCCAAGGGTATTTTGTGGTAATGGTTTTGCGATATTACCAAATCCAACGAAATTATCGAAAGCATTTAAAATACCATCGCCATCTCCATCTGCACCATCGCCGACACCGTCGCCATTGATGTCTCCATCACCGTTAAATAAACTGGCTTCCTCTACATCAAAACGAGCATCATTATCAGCATCTAAATCAATGTAGTTTGGAATTCCATCCCCATCAAAATCTGTGGCTACATTACTAGAAGCAATGTATGCTGCTTCAGTTTCATCATGCCATCCGTTTCCATTTGCATCGATCCAAGTTCCGGTTAGGTTCATTTTGTCAGTTCCGTTACTTAGGTGAGCCCACCCATCTTCTACAATTCCTCCAATTCCGTCATTGTCTGAATCTAAATCGAAAACGTCAGCGACTCCATCGTTATCTCTATCTTTTAATATTTGACGGATAATAATATCATCTAATCCTAAGTCATTACCTAAACCACCCGGTTGATTATTTCTAAAAATAACCGAGATACTTGTAGAAGTAGGAACAAACGAAGCATTAAAATTATACCAATCACCTGTTGAATTTAAATGATTTGTTGGAGCAATGTCACCCGTGTTCAAAGAGGTCAATAAATTATTGTCTAAATCTCTGAATTCAACAGTAATATTTGGTCTGTTTCTTGAACCTATTCCCGGGGCATCCGTTCTATCTAAATTGATAGCCCAAAAGCTATAGGTTAAAGGTGCATTAGCTGTTACCCCATGAATAATAGTTCTATAAAACTCATCAGTTATGTCAGTTTCCGCATTAAACAAAGCCATTCTTCCATTTGAATCAGAAGTATGATCCGGTCCTGTATACCAATAGGCAGAAGCCCACGATGCAATTTGAGCCGTGTTTGATAGCGTATATTGCCCATCATTTAAATCACCACTCGTATCACATTCATATTCATTCATTACATTAAAGCCATCTTCATAGCAATAGGTTGTTGTAGCAGTTGGAATATTAATATTTATTCTTTCTCGGGTAGTTCCAGAACCAAATGATTCGTTTAACAAGGTCACTTGAGCATTTGCAGAATAGGAAGATAGACTGGCATTTGACTGTTCCACAACATCCGGAATTCCATCATTGTCATCATCAGCATCGGCATTATTGAATACACCATCACCATCCGTATCAAAAAATGCCTGAATGGAAGTTCCACTAATTCTAAAGTTATATGGACTCAAAGCGGCGTGATTACTGCTTATGTTTAAGGTTGCATTTTTTACCCCTGTTGTAGTTGGAGTAAAAGTAATTTGAAAAGTGGTAGAATTACTTGGAGTTATTGTTGTTGCCGGTAATGCTGTTAATGAAAAATCAGCCGCATTTACTCCGGTAATACTCACTAATGGAGCACCTGTTAACGTTAAATTACTACCACCGGTATTTTTAATGGTAAATGTTCTTGAAATTGAAGTATTTAAATTGGTTGCTCCAAAATTTGTGTTATTGGTTGTCAGGGTATTGTTACTTCCTTGCGGAATAGTATAGTTATTTCCACTTACACTTATTATTTGAGAAGCTGAGGTAGCTCCTGTTCCTTGAATGTTATAATTATATGTGCTTTCATCGGCATCACTATTTGTAAAAGTCAATGTTGCCGATTTTAATCCGGTTGTTGTTGGTACAAAAGTCACCGAAAAAGTGGCTGATGAACCAGCTGAAATACTTGTTGGAAAACCACTAGTTAAATAAAAATTTGATGCTCCTGTTCCTGTGATAGTTAAATTATAAAGGTATAATGTAGCAAAACCTAAATTTTCAATAGTATAAACTCTAGTCACCCCCAAGCCTAACGAAGTTGTTCCAAAATCAGTCCAATCAGTTAAGGAAGGTGTTAAGTCACCGTCAACAATTGTATTTCCGTTTCCTTTTACGTTTATTTCAGAAGGAGATGCATATGTAATTACTATTCGGCCATTTCCACCATTTCCACCTGTAGAGCTGCCTGAAGTTAATCTTAAGCAACCACCACCACCTCCACCTGGTATCCCCGCTGGGCTTCCATTTCCGTTTGAAGTATTTCTTCCATTTCCGCCACTACCGCCACCAGTAATTGTAGCACCTAGTCTTGTTGTTGAAGAATTACCGTTTGAGCCATTTACTGCGGAAGAACCGCCACCGCCGCCAAATGTTAAACCACCATTAGCTCCATTACCCCCCGATCTTCTGATCGTACCAATACAATCATTCAAATCACCACCAGTTGCACCGGATACAGAATTTGAAGGAACACTATTTCCACCTTTGGCTAGTATGGTTGTATTGTTGTTGAACCAAGTGTCACCACCCGGCATTGCGTTTGAGGTACTTCCGGTTCCTACTGTAACAGTATAAGTTGCACCGGGAATAACAGTAAAAGTGCTGCTGGCATAAGCTCCACCACCAGCACCGCCGGCACTTCCATTACTAGAAACTCGACTACCGCCTTTTCCACCGCCACCCCATGCTTCCACATTAATTTGTGTCACACCAGTTGGTACCGTAAATGTTGATGAAGAATTATAGGTTTGAGTAACAGTTTGAGCATTACCCGATTGGATAAATAGTAGAATCATCACAGTTACCTGTAAATGAATTTTCTTATATGCTAATTTTGTTTTCATATCTTCTAGGGATTAGATAATGAATTTTTTATGTAATTAATTTTTGACACTCCAAAAGTAGGAATCAAATTTAAATAATCGACAAAGTGACAAAAAAAATCGATGAAATGCATATAAATACACATAACATAAATAAAATACTTACAAATAATAATTTTTAATTGTAAGTTTATAATAAAAAAAATGGTGATAAATAGGTTAACTTGGAAATTTAAGCGGAATACAGCCAATTGGCCTTTTTTTTTGTAATTATTTGAAATAAAGATAGATAGAATTTTTTTATAATAAATCCTTAGAAATAGGGATTAACATTTTGTTATATTCTAATCTTTATTTATTTTTAACGTCGTGTAATTCATAGAAATGGAAGATTACAAAGTAGTGTTGAGGTAATTGTCCAAAAAATGAAAAATTAATTTGAAAACAACTTAATTTAATCTTATAAATTTCAAAGCTATTTTTTAAAGTAATGAAAAATAATTTTAATTAAATACACTCTTAGCTAAAGTCTAATTTAGTTTGAAGATATACTAAGGATTGAATCCCATTTTTAAGAGCAACTCTAGATTATCTCGAATGTCTGATAAAAATTTATATCTTTCTTCTTTAGTTTTTAATCTATTTGCACCTGCCTTGATGTTGTTTTGCCTTTTTAGTTTATTGGTAGATGGATCTTTGTATTTAAACTAAACATACCATTCTCTTGAAATAGCCTTTTTTCTATCTTCAATCGATAGCTTTTTCCATTGCGAAATATTTACACCGCCGGTAAAAATAAGAGGTTTGGAATAATTAGGTTTCATTTCATTTTGGTGTACGTTTTGGTGTACGGTTTGTAAAAGTAGCAAAATAGAGGCCATAAAAAAAACGGATTAAGAACCTTAATCCGTTTACTTTCAAAGTTGTAACCTTGTAGCGAGAGGGAGATTTGAACTCCCGACCTTTGGGTTATGAATCCAACGCTCTAACCGACTGAGCTACCTCGCCATTTTTCTTGTTACCTATGTCGCAACGCGGGTGCAAATATAGAAATAATCACAAACCTTACAAACATAAAATAAGAAATTATTTTTATTTATAAATTCGCTTTTTTTTTGAATTAATATTCAATATATTGCTCAAAAATTAAGTTTATGGATACAAAAATACGATATGAAATAGAGTTTGCGGTAAATTCTTCTCCGCAATTGCTATATCAATATATTTCTACTCCTTCCGGTTTGTCTGAATGGTTTGCTGACAATGTGAATTCCAGAGGTGAATTATTTACTTTTATTTGGGATGATTCTAAAGAACGAGCTAGATTAGCTTCCAAAAAATCAAATGAAAGAGTAAAATTCAGGTGGATTGATGATCAAGATAAAGACACCGACTATTTTTTTGAATTGAGAATTTCCGAAGATGAAATCACGAAAGACGTTTCTTTAGTTGTTGTAGATTTTGCTTTTGAGGATGAGTTAACAGAATCTAAACAGCTTTGGGAAAATCAAATTTCTGATTTAAAACACGTAATCGGATCCGTTTAATTTATAGAATAAACAGTATATTTGCCCTTTAATTTAGGGCTTTTTTTATGATTAATCTAAACGGAAATTTAGTTGAAGCGGATTCGGTTTTAATGCATAATCGGGCATTTTTATATGGCGATGCTGTTTTTGAAACCCTCAAACTTGTCAATGGTAAGGTGCTTTTTATGGAAGACCATTATTTCCGTTTGATGGCTTCTATGCGAATCATTCGGATGCAAATTCCAATGAATTTTACCTTAGAATATTTGGAAGAGCTAATTATACAGTTGGCAGAACGTAATTCCTGTTCAGCTTCTTGTCGGGTTCGACTAACGGTTTACCGCAATGATGGGGGCTATTATTTGCCTCTAACCCGAAGTGTTTCATTTTTAATTTCGGTTAAACCCATGGATAATCATGTTTATACTATTTCAAATGAGTCTTATGAAGTCGAGTTATTCAAAGATTTTTATGTAACAAAGCAATTGCTTTCCACCATAAAATCAACAAATCGACTAATCAATACAGTGGGCAGTATTTTTGCTGAAGAAAATGGCTATCAAAACTGCCTTTTACTAAATGAAGAAAAAAATGTAGTGGAAGCATTAAATGGAAATATATTTATGCTTATTGGGAATCAATTAATCACTCCACCACTATCAGAAGGATGTTTAAATGGT
Organism: Bacteroidota bacterium; assembly: GCA_022709825.1. GTDB lineage: Bacteria > Bacteroidota > Bacteroidia > Flavobacteriales > Flavobacteriaceae > Flavobacterium. Next base: position 4,901 of record JAKLIC010000040.1, read on the forward strand.
GTAATGCGTAAACAAATCCTTACTCTTGCAAAAAATACAGCGGGAATTGAGGTAATAGAAAAGGCTATTTCTCCTTTTGATCTTCAAAAAGCGGATGAATTATTTATAACGAATGTGATTTCCGGAACTCAGCCAATTACTAAATACCGAAAAAAGGAATTTGAGTCGCTCTTTGCAAAAGTTTTGCTTGAAAAACTTAATGAATTAGTCAATTTAACTTAATTCAGCATTGGGTTTTCAGGGGCATTTGACCAAATAAGGTATTCGCCACCTAATTCCATGATTTGTTCTTTCCAAAAATCAGAGGAGGATTTTTTCAGTATATTATTTTTGTAACTATTTTCAATTACAATCCATGAATTAGCATTCATTTCTGATTCTAATTGATTGGCATCCCAGCCTGTGTAGCCTAAAAAGAAACGGATATTGTCTTTATTAATACTGCCATTATTAATTAAGTCACGTGTTTTTTCGAAATCTCCACCCCAAAAAATACCATTGGAAATCTCCACACTATTCGGAATCAATTCGGGGATGTTATGGATAAAATACAAATTATCTTGTTCTACCGGACCACCATTATAGATGGTAAAAGTAGCATCGACCTCTGGAACCAAATCATTTACGGAGTAATCAAGGGGTTTATTGAGAATGAAGCCTACAGAACCTTCAGCGTTGTGATCAGCTAATAAAATAACAGAGCGATTAAAAGATAAATCGCCTAATATGGAAGGCTCTGCAATGAGCAAATGACCTTTTTTGATTATTTCTGATATCATTTACCTACAATTTTTAGTTAAATTTAGTAAAATTATTTTCAATAATCCAATTATTTTATTAAAAATCTAAAAAAAAGTCTCCCGAAGTGGAAGACTTTTCTTTATATCGACTTAATTAGACTAGTTTACAGTACCTTCTAATTCAGCACCTGCTTTGAATTTAACTACATTCTTAGCAGCAATTTTAATTGTTTTTCCAGTTTGAGGATTTCTTCCATCTCTAGCAGCTCTTTTAGAAACTGACCAAGATCCGAAACCTACTAAAGAAACTCTTCCACCTTTTTTCAAAGTTTTACCTACGTTTCCTAAAAATGATTCTAAAGCTAATTTAGCAGCTGCTTTAGTAATTCCTGCATCTGCAGCGATAGCATCGATTAATTCTGATTTGTTCATAATAATAGTTATTAATTGTTGGTTAAACATAAAGTTAATTGTAACAAATTTAATAGGATTTCCTTACTGCACAAGTGTTTTCGTGAGTTTTCGTAAAATTTGTTAATAACTTAAGTGTTTTTGTTGATAACGACGAGCAGTTCATCGGATATTTACTTATTTTGAGTGTTTTCAACCCCTACAGGGTGATGCAGGTAGCTGAAAATTGCATACCATTGAGTAATTCTGAGGCGGTCATTTTTTTCTTTCCCGGAAATTGAATACTGCAAATTTCAATAAATCCATCTTTCACTGCTATTTTCATTTCTTTTTTGGTTGTTTGCATATAGCCGGTAGGGAAGTCGTGTGTTTCAATGTGTAGTTTTGTTTCGTGAATTTTGACACTCCATTCCTGATTATCTTGTTTTATGATGCACCAAGCGGAAGGGTATGGGCTTAGCCCTCTAATTAGGTTGTAAATTTCCTTTCCCGGTTTAGTCCAATCAATTTTACAATTTTCCCGGTTAAGTTTATACGCTGTTTTGATGTTCGGATTATCTTTTTGAATAGTTGTTGAAACGGATCCTTTTTCAATAAGAGCTAATGTTTCCATTACTGTTGTACTGCCCAATACCATTAATCGGTCATGAAGTTGACCGGCATTTTCATTTTCTTCAATTGGTGTTTCTTTAGCCATTATAATTGCTCCGGTATCAATTTTATCATCAATAAAAAAAGTGGTCACTCCGGTTTTAGTTTCTCCATTAATAATAGCCCAATTTATAGGTGCTGCACCGCGGTAGTTTGGTAATAAAGAAGCGTGTAAATTAAAAGTACCAAATTCGGGCATTCGCCAAACAACTTCCGGTAGCATTCTAAAAGCAACAACCACTTGGCAATTGGCCTTTAGGCTCTTTAACTCAGCTAAAAAAGTTTCGTCTTTTAGGTTGGTGGGCTGTAATAGGTTTAAGCCTTTTTCCATGGCATATTCTTTAACCGCTGAATAATTCATTTTCTGACCTCTCCCTGCCGGTTTATCTGCAGCGGTAATTACACCTACTACATTATAATTATTTTTTAAAATGGTATCCAAAATGCCAACAGCAAAATCAGGTGTTCCCATGAAAACAATGCGTAATTTTTCCATTTTATACTATAGTATATTTATTATTGGCCAATATTTTTATTTTTTTATCGTCTAAAAGTTCTTGTAAGGCAAAGATAAGTAGCTCTTCACTACAATGTACTACTTTTAAAAGTTCTCTTGACGTTTGTGCCTTTTCAGAAAGTAATTCAATTATTGAAATTACTAGCGGTTTAGTGTCTGAAGATTTGTTTTTTTTAGCAATACAATAGGAACAAATTCCACACTCAGTTGTGTTTTTTTCTCCAAAATACTCTAGAATCAAACGACTCTTGCAGGTTTCTGTATTTGTGACATAATTAACTACCTGTTTGAGTTGTTCTTTCTTTAAGTTATTTTGAGCCTCCAAGTATTTTACTACTCTATTGATGGTTCTTTCGTCCTCTCTGACTTCATTAAAAGTAATCGTAGCATCATTGTTTTTAGCAATAAAGTCAACAATTCCTTTTTCTTTAAGTTTTTCTAAAATTTCTTGAATTTTATTTTCTTCCGTATTACTTTTTCTTGCCACTAAAGAAAGGTTTACAGCAGTCGGGATTTCATAAATGCCCGGATATGTTCTTAAAAACACCAGAATAATTTCTTCCTCCTGTGGATTTAAACTCATATAACGAATTACTTCTTTGCTTTCGATAATAAATTGTAAAGTAATTTTTTCTGAAAATTCTTGGGTGAAGGTTATAATTCCCTGACGGTCTAAAAATTGTAAAGCGGCAAAGGTTTTGAGAATCGGAAACTGATAAAGTGAACAAAAGTGATTTAAATTGAAGGCAAATTGCTCATCAATGCCTTCGCCGTAGGCAATTTGAAAATAATTGCATAATTTGATAAAGGAAAGTTTCAAAAAATCATTGTCCGGTAAATTAGCGATAAATTGTGCTTGAGCAATAGCCAAATCAGAGGGGGCAACGAGTAAAACGGCAAAAGATTTCTCTCCATTACGTCCGGCTCTACCGGCTTCCTGATAATAATTTTCAATATTTTCAGGAAGTTGATAATGAATAACGGTTTTAACATTGGCTTTATCAATTCCCATTCCGAAGGCATTAGTGGCGACCATCACTTGCACTTTTTCCTGCATCCACCAATCCATATTTTTTGTTTTGTCTCTCCTAGGTAATCCTCCGTGATAAAAAGCAGCTTTGATTCCTAATTGTTGTAATTGATTCGAAATTTCATAACATGATTTTCGATTGCGTACATATATAATAGAAGGTTCCGGATTTTTTTTTAAGATTTGTTCAATTTTAAAAAGTTTATCTTCCGTTTCAACCACTAAATAGGCAATATTTTCCCGTGCAAAAGATTTTTGAAAAATAGCAGGATTTTTAAATTTTAACTGTTCAATAATATCTAATTTAACTCTTTCAGTCGCAGAAGCAGTTAAAGCCAAAAATGGAACAGCCGGAAAAAAAGTTTTTAAAACACTGATTTTTAAATAGGAAGGACGAAAATCGTGACCCCATTGTGAAACACAATGAGCTTCGTCTATGGCGATTAAATTTAAGGGAAGATTTTTGATTTTTTCTAAAACCCAATCTTGTTGTAAGCGTTCGGGGGAGAGGTACAAAAACTTGTAATTTCCATATAAACAATTGTCTAACAGAGTAATGACTTCATCTGAGGATATTCCTCCGGTTAATGCCAATGCTTTGATGTCGCGTTTCATCAAATTGTCTACTTGGTCTTTCATTAAAGCGATAAGCGGTGAAATAACCAGACAAATGCCATCCGTCATTAAAGCCGGAATTTGAAAACAGATTGATTTTCCACCACCGGTAGGCATTAAGCCAAGGGTGTCATTAGAGGATAATATGGATGATATGATTTCTTTTTGGGGAGAACGAAACTCATCGTGACCCCAATATTTCTTTAAAATACTTTCTGCTTTTTGCATGTTTTATCTTGAAATTGCCTCTAAGATAAAAAGAATTCTGTTCTCTAAACGACCTTGAGGAACTTCTATGAGTTGGTAGCCATAATTTTCGTAGGTTTCTTTCAGGTGATTATAAATGAGTTTTGCTTGTTCAAAGTTTTCATATCGTTCTTCGTCGCATTGATAAATTTCTTGCCAAGGCGGTAAAAGAAACACTTTTGTGTACTTATTTTGTCGACAATTTTCATCAAAAAAGGCAGGATAACTGTCGCCGATATAATGCATGTAGGCAAGAATGTCAGGTATGCCACGATCTAAAAAAAGTATAGATTCCGGATGTTGTTCAGCTTTTTGAAACTGTTTTTTTCTTCCTTCCAGTAGTAATTCACTAAACAGTAGTGGCTTTTCCAAAAATAATTGTTCGATTCCTTGTTTTCTGGCTTCCGTAATAATTTCCCTTGATATTTCAGGAAAACACATATATCCTTTCTCGATTAAACCATCGATGATTGTTGTTTTTCCTGTTCCGGGACCACCGGTTATCACAATTATTTCTTTGCTCACAACGTAAATAAAGGGGTAAATTTAGATAAATAGTTAGTTTAAATACAAACTTTCATTCACTTTTAAGTTTGATTAAGTGGTTTATCATAGATTTGAACTTTTAAAAGTAAATTTTGTTGCCTTATTTTCAATTAATAGTTGCTTTTTAATTAGTTCGTAAAACTCAAAATTCAATTTCAAATTTCTCAAATCTAAATTCAAAACTGTATATTTGCCTATAATAAATTAGAATATGGATAAGAAGACGGAAGAATTTTATGAACGATTAAAAGAAGAATTGCGAACTACTTCGGATTGGCCATCAATTTACCTTTATAAATTCATTGTTCCTACCGATACTATTAAAATTTTAGCTGTAGAAAATGCTTTTGATAACATGGGTGCGGTAATTAATACGCAACAATCTAAAACAGGAAAATTTACCAGTATCTCTATAAATGTCAGCATGTTAAGTCCTGAACATGTTGTGGAAAAATATATAGATGTTTCTTCTGTAGAAGGAATAATTTCGCTTTAAAAAAAATCAAATGACGCACAACGAAAAAGCACATGAAATAGTGCATGAATTAGAATACAATGCAGAAAGACCACATTTAATGATTCCGGAATACGGACGTCATTTGCAAAAATTAATCAACCAGGCAACTCTAATTGAAGATACCGAAGAA
>JAKLIC010000041.1 GCA_022709825.1 Bacteroidota bacterium
GGAAGAAACCAGTTTCGTGTCATTTGTATCCTATTCGAATCAAAGAATTCTCTGATTTCTCAGCGGTTAATTACCATCGTTGGGATATTTGTAGTCCCGCTTGTTCATTGGGGAAAGAACTGGAAGTTCCGGTTTATAAATTTGTCAAAGAAGCTCTTATTCGAAAATTCGGGGAAGAGTGGTTCACAGAACTTGAAAAAGTAGGGGAAGAATACCTGAAAGGGAAATAGAAATTCATTTAATTTTCTAAAAACTATTTTCTTAAAAAGCATTCCATTTTGCTTGCGACCACCAATAAAGCTGTTTTTATTACGTTAATAAACAGTTAGTTATCTTCATTTTTTAAACGTAAGAAACCGATTACCCGTTGTTAAAAACTAACTCCGATTGTGAATAAGTTTGGCTTTCATTTACCAATTTGAATTGCAATCTTTGTAACTCTCAAATACGAATTAATAATCCTCAACATAACTTAACAAAGAAAAAGATGGCAGCAGTAGAACCAATTTTGCAAGAAAATAAAGATAGATTTGTAATTTTTCCGATTAAACACCAGGACATTTGGGAATGGTATAAAAAACAAGAAGCCTGCATTTGGACCGCAGAAGAAATTGATTTGCATACCGATTTAAACGATTGGAATAACAAATTATCCGCTGATGAAAAATATTTTATAAAGCATATTTTAGCTTTTTTTGCTGCTTCTGACGGAATAGTTAATGAAAACCTTGCTGAAAACTTTGTGAGTGAAGTACAATATCCTGAAGCAAAGTTTTTCTATGGTTTCCAATTAATGATGGAAAACATCCACAGTGAAACCTATTCCTTATTAATTGATACCTATGTGAAAGATGAAGCAGAAAAAGATATGTTGTTTCATGCCATTGAAACGTTTCCCGCGATAAAAGAAAAAGCAGATTGGGCTTTGAAATGGATAGAATCAGATTCGTTTGCTGAAAGATTAATTGCCTTTGCCGCAGTAGAAGGAATATTTTTCTCAGGTTCGTTTTGTTCCATTTTTTGGTTGAAAAAAAGAGGATTAATGCCGGGATTAACTTTTTCTAACGAATTAATTTCTCGTGATGAAGGAATGCATTGTGATTTTGCCGTGCATTTGCATACCCATCATATTGTAAATAAAGTTTCAAAAGCCAGAATCACGGAAATATTGACTGATGCTTTAGAAATAGAACGAAAATTCATTACGGAATCCCTTCCGGTAAGTTTGATAGGGATGAATGCCACATTGATGACACAATATTTAGAATTTGTTACTGATAGATTATTGGTCGAATTAGGGTGCAAAAGAGTTTATAATTCAACTAATCCGTTTGACTTTATGGATATGATTTCATTACAAGGAAAAACCAATTTCTTCGAAAAACGTGTAGCGGAATACCAAAAAGCAGGCGTGATGAATTCAGATAGCGATTCACAAAAAATTAGTTTCGACGCTGATTTTTAACACAGTTTAAATTCTGACGGAGTTAATTTTAAGATTACCGGGATTAGCTTCCCAAAACCAACTAACAAATAACCCAAAACAGTAAAAGGGATTTTCTGTTTTAAAAAACATGTAAGTGTATGTATGTAGTAAAAAGAGACGGTCACAAAGAACCGGTAATGTTTGACAAAATCACAGATAGAATTAAAAAACTATGCTATGGTTTAAATGATTTAGTCGATTCTGTAAAAGTGGCCATGCGTGTAATTGAAGGATTGTACGATGGTGTAACAACTTCTGAATTGGATAATTTAGCAGCTGAAACTGCTGCCTCGATGACGATTGCCCACCCGGATTATGCACAATTAGCAGCTCGTATTGCTGTTTCCAACTTACATAAAAATACAAAAAAATCGTTTTCAGAAACGATGTCGGATATGTACCATTACGTTAATCCACGTACCGGACAACAATCACCTTTACTTTCAGAAGAAGTGTATGATGCTATTATGGCCAATGCTGAAGAATTGGACTCTATGATTATTTATAACAGAGATTTTAATTATGATTATTTTGGTTTCAAAACATTAGAACGTTCGTATTTGCTAAAAATAAACGGAAAAATTGTAGAGCGACCCCAACATATGTTGATGCGTGTTTCGGTTGGAATTCATTTGAACGACATCGAAGCAGTGAAAGAAACCTACGAATTAATGTCGAAAAAGTTCTTTACACACGCGACACCAACTTTATTCAATGCCGGAACCCCAAAACCGCAAATGTCCTCGTGTTTCTTGTTAACCATGAAAGACGACAGCATTGACGGAATTTATGATACTTTGAAACAAACCGCCAAAATTTCGCAATCAGCGGGAGGAATCGGTCTTTCAATTCACAATGTGAGAGCTACAGGTTCTTATATTCGTGGGACAAACGGAACGTCTAACGGAATTGTTCCAATGCTACGTGTTTTCAACGACACAGCTCGTTACGTTGACCAAGGTGGCGGAAAAAGAAAAGGAAGTTTTGCCATTTATTTAGAAACGTGGCATGCTGATATTTTCGAATTTTTAGATTTGAAAAAGAATACCGGAAAAGAAGAAATGCGTGCAAGAGATTTATTCTTTGCTATGTGGACATCCGATTTATTTATGAAACGCGTGCAAGACGATGCTTCATGGACGTTAATGTGTCCAAATGAATGTCCGGGTCTTTGTGATGTGTATGGCGACGAATTCGAAGCGTTGTACCACAAATATGAAGCTGCAGGAAAAGGTAGAAAAACCGTTCGTGCCCGTGAACTTTGGGAGAAAATCCTAGAATCACAAATCGAAACCGGGACGCCTTATATGTTGTACAAAGATGCAGCCAATCGTAAATCCAATCAAAAGAATTTAGGAACCATTCGTTCATCGAATTTATGTACGGAGATTTTAGAATATACATCACCTGATGAAATTGCAGTTTGTAACTTGGCCTCTATTTCGTTGCCAATGTTTATTGAAAACGGCAAATTTGACCATCAGAAGTTATACGATGTAACCAAACGAGTAACAAGAAACTTGAACCGTGTAATCGATCGAAATTATTATCCGGTTCCGGAAGCGGAAAATTCAAATATACGTCACCGTCCTATCGGATTGGGAGTGCAAGGTTTAGCAGATGCGTTCATTTTACTTCGCTTACCGTTCACCAGCGACGAAGCAAAACAAATGAATCAAGATATTTTTGAAACACTTTATTTTGCAGCCGTAACCGCATCCATGGAAATGGCAAAAGAAGAAGGTCCGTATTCCACTTTTAAAGGTTCTCCCATTTCGCAAGGAGAATTCCAATACAATCTTTGGGGATTAAAAGACAGCGATTTATCAGGGCGTTGGGATTGGGACAGTTTACGTAAAGAAGTAGTAGAACACGGTGTGAGAAACTCATTGTTAGTCGCTCCAATGCCAACTGCTTCTACTTCACAAATCTTAGGAAACAACGAAGCATTTGAACCTTATACTTCCAATATTTACACTCGAAGAGTACTTTCAGGAGAGTTTATTGTAGTAAACAAACACTTGTTAGAAGATTTAGTAAATCTCGGTTTATGGAACGACACCTTGAAACAAGAAATCATGCGTCACAATGGTTCAGTTCAAAATATTGAAATTATTCCTCAGGATATCAAAGATTTGTACAAAACAGTTTGGGAAATGAGCATGAAAGACATCATTGACATGTCGCGTCAAAGAGGTTATTTCATTGATCAATCGCAATCGTTGAACTTGTTTATGGAAGGAGCAACCTATGCTAAATTAACCTCGATGCATTTCTATGCTTGGCAATCAGGATTGAAAACAGGAATGTATTATTTAAGAACTAAATCGGCAGTAGATGCAATTAAGTTTACCTTAAATAATGACAAAAAAGCGGAGCCAACACCCGAACCACAAGTAGTGGAAGTTTTTGCTCCAAATGAAACTGGAGAAATGACGGCAGAAGATTTCAAAGCTATGGTCGAAAAAGCAAGAAATGCAGGACCGGATGATTGTGAGATGTGTGGATCATAATTAAAAAACATTACATAAGAAAAACAGCCGTCAATCGATGGCTGTTTTTATATTAATCAATTTCAATTCGTACATTTGAAAAAGTAATTTCAAAATTATGTCAAAAGATAAAAAAGGCGTTTATACAGGCATCATCGAAAAAGATGAAAAAGGAAACTATTTCTGCGGGGAATATTTATTAGATTTTAAATATACCGAAGCAAATTTTAAATTAGGAGATTTAATCAATATCAAAACGGTGATTGAAAATCCAAGTGATATCAGCTACAATCAATACCCAAAAAAATCAAGAAATTTCTTTTTGGCAAACGATAAAAAAGCGTAAAATTTAAAGTAAAGTATGGAGTTTGTCAAACCAAAAGAAATTGCGATTACATCAGCCATGTTAGCCTCATCCGGACAACGATTGGGAAATTATTTAATTGATATGGTTATTCATAATATTATCAATGTTATTCCAATTGGGATAGGTTGGATTTTATATGAATTTTTTGGAAACTATGAACTTTCCCTTTGGTTAGAATCCATCAATCCAATAGTTGATTTCCTGATTAGTTATTTGATTATTGTGATTTATTACATGATTTTTGAATCGTTAACCGGAAAATCAATTGGGAAATATGTCACCAATACAAAAGTAATGATGGCAGATGGTTCTAAACCCGAACCTTACTCTATCTTTATACGCTCACTATCCCGATTGATACCTTTTGATCAATTATCTTTTTTAGGAACAATACCCAGAGGGTGGCATGATACCCTCTCTAAAACAGTTGTGGTCGATTTAAAAAAATATAATCAGGAGTTAGAAATGCAAGATTCTATTAACGAAATTGGACAAGAATAACATGATGCACTGGGAACAACTTTTATCGCTCAAAAGACAAGGCGACACCGGGAAACGTTTACGCTCTGAACAAGACGATACCCGTTTAGGCTTTGAAGTGGATTATGACCGTATTATATTTTCTGCAGCATTCCGAAGTCTGCAAGATAAAACACAAGTTATTCCACTTTCTAAAACAGATTTTGTACATACCAGATTGACACATAGTCTTGAAGTATCTGTTGTTGGACGATCTATTGGACGATTAGTCGGGAAAAAAATCATTGAAAAATATCCCTATCTCAAAGAGATTCATGGTTTTCACATGAATGATTTCGGAGCAATTGTAGCCGCTGCTTGTTTAGCTCATGACATTGGAAATCCTCCCTTTGGTCATTCCGGTGAAAAGGCGATTGGCGAATATTTTAAAACCGGAAACGGACAGCAATATAAAAATCAACTTGCTGAAAAAGAATGGCAAGATTTAATTGATTTTGAAGGAAATGCAAATGGGTTTTCTGTTTTAACCGGAAATCGTCCCGGAAATGAAGGAGGATTACGAATTTCGTATGCAACCTTGGGGGCATTTATGAAATATCCCAAAGAAAGTTTACCCAAAAAACCAACTACTGCAATTGCCGATAAAAAATATGGCTTTTTTCAACAAGACAAAGCTTTTTTTAAAGAAGTAGCGGAAGAATTAGGATTAATTTCTAATAAAACCAGCGACAATATTGGCTATGAAAGACATCCTTTAGCTTATTTAGTGGAAGCAGCAGACGACATTTGTTACACCATTATCGATTTTGAAGATGGAATAAATTTAGGTTTAGTGAATGAAGATTTTGCTTTAGAGTACTTGATTAAGTTAGTAAAAGACAGCATTGATGTTTCTAAATACAATTCATTACAAACTAAGGAAGATAGAATTAGTTACCTACGTGCTTTAGCCATTGGAAGCTTAATTAATGATGCTGTTCGGATTTTTATTGACAATGAAGAACATATTTTAAAAGGACAATTTCCTTTTGCCTTAACAGATAAAAGCAAATACAAAGCCCAGATGGATGATATTATCAAATTGAGTGTTAAAAAAATTTACCAAAGTCGTGAAGTTATAGAAAAGGAGATTACCGGCTACCACGTTATCAATAATTTATTGGATAAATTTATAACAGCATTCAATAATCAATACCATGGTAAAATGTCTAATTATGATGTTTTATTGTTAAAAGTATTGCCTGAAAAATACCAAGTGAATAAAGAGACGTTGTATGAGCGGTTGTTACATATTTCACATTATATTTCATTATTAACTGATGGTAACGCAATATTACTCAACAAAATAGTATCTTCTAACAATAGTTAAAGTAATTAAAAAACACACCTAATTGTTGAAAATAATTATATATTTGGCTCTTAAATTTCCAAATTTCACTTTTTTATGAAAAAAATTACATTCTTATTCTTTGTTTTGTTTGCTTTTTCAGTTAATGCACAAACTGAAACCCAAAAAATTCAAGAATATTTAAATTCAAATTATTCTACACTAGGTATAACATCACAAGATATCAATGATTGGTATGTAGAAAGTGAAGCCACTTCCTCTTCCACCGGGATAACTAATTATTACGTTAAACAACGTTATCAAGGAATTGAAATATTTCATGCTCAAACAAATTTTTCAATCAAAAACGGAAATGTAGTTTATGTTGCTAACCGTTTTGAAAGCAATATTGCACAACGAGTAAATACAACTACACCGGCTTACAGTATATTGGATGCATTGAGTTTGGTGTATGGTAGTTTTAATATCACCCCAATTGAATCCTTTCAAATTCAAAGAACAATCAGAACTAATTATTATCAGATAAATGATGCAATTGGCATCAATGAGCCTGTTTTAGCTAAACTAGTTTATCAATTAAATGAAGAAAATAAACTCAGATTAGCTTGGGATTTTACTTTTTACAGTCCAAATCACAAAAATTTATGGAGCGTTAGAATTGATGCTAAAAACGGCGAAATTCTTGAAAAACAAGACATGGTTGTTAGTTGTAGTTTCGGAAAAGATTCAGATCACTCGAAGCATCAACATTATGTTCCTTTCACTAAACAATTGTTTAAAGAAGAATCAGCGATTTCGGTAGTAGAGACACAATCGGGATCTTATCGCGTTATACCATACAATATTGAAAGTCCGAACCACGGTGAAAGACAATTAATTTCTACTCCACACAACGCAACGGCTTCACCATATGGATGGCACGATACTAACGGTGTAGATGGAGCTGAATTTACGATTACCAGAGGAAATAATACCTGGGCAAAAGAAGACCGAAATGGAACTAATAGTGTTTTCGGTGCAGCACCAAATGGTGGAGCAATTTTAGAGTTTGATTTTCCTTATGGTGGGAATAGTGCACAATCAACTACCTATACAAATGCAGCTACAACCAATTTATTTTATATGACCAATGTGATGCATGATGTTTGGTATCAATATGGTTTTGATGAAGCAAATGGAAATTACCAAGCCAATAATTATGGAAAAGGCGGTACAGCCGGTGATTTTGTATATGCAGATTCTCAAGATGGAGTTGGTACAAACAATGCTAATTTCTCAGCACCCGTTGATGGACAATCTGGAAGAGTTCAAATGTTTTTATGGGATGTAGGTCCGCCAAATTATTCTTTAACCGTAAATACACCTGCTACTATTGCTGGTCCATATGCAATTCGTGATAATAATTTTATCCCTGGTAATGTTCCACTACCAATTGCTCCAAACGGTTTCACAACTGATTTAGTGCTTTTTGATGATGGATCTCCGGATAATTCGGATGCTTGTTCTCCGGCAATTAATGCTGCTGCTATTTCAGGTAAAGTTTGTATTTTGAGAAGAGGAGATTGTACTTTCGTTGAAAAAGTTAAGAATGCTCAAAATGCAGGAGCTCTTGCTGTAATAGTTGTCAATAATGTTGAAGGAGTTATTATCATGGGTGGTGCTGATGCAACAATAACTATTCCTGCAATCAGTATAAATCAAGATGTAGGTGAAGCTATTATAGCTCAAATGAGTTTAGGTGTAGTTAATGTAACACTTCAAACCCCGGCTGATGTTTTTATCAATGCAGATGGTTCTTTTGATAATGGAATTATTTCTCATGAATTTGGTCATGGAATCTCTATTCGATTAGCAGGAGGTAGAAACAATTCTAGTTGTTTACAAAATGCTGAACAAATGGGTGAGGGTTGGTCCGATTGGTTCGCTTTAATGATGCAATTGAAACCTGGAGATGTAGGCACTGCTATTAGAGGGATTGGAACTTTTGCAGTTAGCCAGCCAATTGATGGAGTTGGAATTAGAACTTATCCGTATTCAACCGATATGAGTATCAACCCAATGACGTTCAATAGTACGAATACAGAAGCGGTTCCTCATGGTGTTGGTTCTGTTTGGGCAACTACTTTATGGGATTTGACATGGGCATATATTAATAAATATGGTTATGATTCAAATATATATACCGGTACTGGAGGAAACAATAAAATTATGCGTTTAGTACTTGATGGATTAAAATTGCAACCTTGTTCTCCAACTTTTATTGAGGCAAGAGATGCATTAATTGCAGCTGACCAAGCTACTACCGGAGGTCAAGATTATTGTATGATTTGGGAAGTGTTTGCCAATAGAGGTTTAGGTTTAAATGCCTCTTCTGGAAATAGAAATAGTTCTACCGATCAAGTGGAAGATTTTACAATGCCACCAGCTGGACCAAACTGTGTTTTATCAGTAGATTATTTTGCAACGAATGAAGTATTTAAAGTATATCCAAATCCTTCCAATGGAATGTTTACTATTCAAGTAAATCAATTCTCTGGAAAAGTGGCAATTCAAATTGTTGATTTAAATGGTAGAATCGTTTACCAAGAAAATGAAGTTAATTTTAATAATGCTAAAAATATTAATTTAACACATCTTCAATCAGGAATGTATATAGTGAAAGTAAATGCAGATGAATTAAACTTTTCTCAGAAGATTATTAAAAACTAATTAATGAGATTTTAATATATAAAACCCGGAATCTTCCGGGTTTTTTTATTTTAAAAAACATAAACTACGCCAATCCCTAAAGCTTGTTTTAATTGAAGTTTGGGGCCAACCGTAATTTGTTCTCCATTTACTTCTTCTTTGGCCTTAATATCATCATCATAAATCATGTGAATGCCAATATTAGCCTTCACATATTCATTTACAATCATATCTACTTGTAATTGCCAGTCCACATCAATGTTCCCAAAATTGTTCAGGTAGTCGGAATATAATGACAATCTGTTTTCTAATGTCATGTTTTTGTAGATTTCCGTTTTCCAGTAATTGTTGAAAAGCATACCTAATTCTGTTCGGCTTTTTCGACCTCTTTTTAATAGGTTTCCTTCTTCATCGTAAATCGCTTTTGTCACTCCATACGAACCCAAATCGGCTAAACGTTGGTTTAAAACGAAGGTGGTTTTTAAAGTTAAAGGCGAAAAATAAAAATTTGCATTCCAATCTTTTCGGTTATACTCACTCCCAATTCCCAAAAAAACATAAGCCGGAGCAAAAAACTTTGAAATTGGAGTATCTATATTCGGATAGGCATAACCATTCGTAAATTGAGTATTAAAATTAAACCGGGCAGAACTATACCAATTGGAATTAATGTCCGTTTTATAGCCGTAATTTGAAAGAATCGAAAAGGCATCATCTGTTTTTCGTAGCTCTCGATCATCTTGTTTGTTGATGCCGTATCGGATGCTCATTTCATTATTCCATAAGACATTTTCTTTGGTATATTTTCTCGAAAAATCACCTTTAAATAAACCTGAAATAGAACTGTTTCCTCCGGCATTCCAATTTAGAAATGCAATTTGAGTAATGTCTAATCCCACTATTTTTTTCTGAACCCAATAGGTAGTATCTTTAAGGGTAGAATCTTTCACTGTTTGTAAAGGTTGTGAAAAAAGAACGGAAGATGAGAGTAATAAAAATAAAGTGGATGAAATAGATTTCATAGACAAAATAGTAATAAGACTTTTGCAAAAGTCACTATTTTGAATAAGTTGACAAAATGGAGACCAAATTTTCCACGTTAATTTTGCTAAAACGTTGTAGTTCATCGATGGTTCCCTGTTCAATAAATTCATCGGGAATTCCTAAAACCTGAACCTCATTTTTGTACTTGTTTTTAGCTTTAAATTCAAGTATTCCTGACCCAAATCCACCTATAATTGTTCCGTCCTCCAAGGTGATAATACTTTCATGATCCTTAAAAATTGAAGTTAAAAGTTGTTCATCCAATGGTTTTACAAAAGGGAAATCATAATGAGAAAAATCATTTTGAGCTGAAATTAAAGTTAAAGCAGTGGTCACATTTTTTCCAATAAAACCATTGGACAAGACAGCTACTTTTGATCCTTTTTTTAAC
>JAKLIC010000042.1 GCA_022709825.1 Bacteroidota bacterium
CTGCTTTAGCCGGAAATATGGGGATGAAAATTGCAACTAAAACAAACGTAAGAACTACTCAAGCAGCTCGTACAAGTTTACCTCAAGCCTTAAAAGTATCTTTTGGAGGCGGAACAGTAATGGGATTAGGAGTTGCAGGTTTAGCCGTTTTAGGTTTAACTGCCTTTTTTATTATTTTCTTTAACATTCTTTCCGGAGGGGTTTGGCAAGATACTGATGCGATGACTGTGGTGCTTGAAACATTAGCCGGTTTTTCTCTTGGAGCGGAATCGATTGCATTATTTGCTCGTGTTGGTGGTGGTATTTATACCAAAGCAGCCGACGTTGGAGCTGATTTAGTTGGAAAAGTGGAAGCAGGAATACCTGAAGATGATCCAAGAAATCCTGCTACTATTGCAGATAACGTGGGTGATAACGTAGGTGACGTTGCCGGTATGGGTGCCGATTTATTCGGTTCCTATGTTGCAACTGTCTTAGCAGCTATGGTGTTAGGTAATTATGTAATCAAAGATATGGGCGGAAACATTGTTGATCAAGGTTTCGGTGGAATTGGCCCAATTTTATTACCAATGGCAATTGCTGGTTTCGGAATCTTATTTTCAATCATCGGAACGATGTTGGTAAAAATCAATAGTAATGATGCCAAAGAAAAACAAGTACAAGGTGCTTTAAACGTAGGAAACTGGGTTTCAATTGTTTTAACTGCTATTTCTTGTTTTTTCTTAGTACAATATATGTTGCCTGAGGTAATGACTATGAAATTCTTCGGAGAAGAAGCTCAAGAAATTTCTTCACTTAGAGTGTTTTATGCTACTTTAATTGGATTAGTTGTGGGTGGAGCTATTTCATCTGTTACGGAATATTATACCGGACTTGGTACAAAACCGGTATTGGCAATTGTTCAAAAATCGTCAACTGGAGCAGGAACTAACGTAATTGCTGGTTTAGCTACGGGGATGATTTCTACTTTCCCAACCGTATTATTATTTGCGGGTGCAATATGGACTTCGTATGCTTTAGCTGGGTTTTATGGTGTTGCTTTAGCGGCATCTGCTATGATGGCAACAACAGCTATGCAATTAGCTATCGATGCATTTGGTCCTATTTCTGATAATGCCGGTGGTATTGCTGAGATGAGTGAATTGCCAAAAGAAGTTCGTACGCGTACAGATATTTTAGATTCAGTGGGTAACACAACTGCTGCAACAGGAAAAGGTTTTGCAATTGCTTCTGCTGCGTTAACTTCATTAGCTTTATTTGCTGCTTATGTTACGTTTACAGGAATTGATGGTATTAATATCTTCAAAGCACCGGTATTAGCGATGTTGTTTGTAGGAGGTATGATTCCGGTTGTATTCTCTGCTTTAGCAATGAATTCAGTTGGAAAAGCAGCTATGGATATGGTTTATGAAGTACGTCGTCAATTCAAAGAAATTCCGGGAATCATGGAAGGAACGGGTAAACCGGAATATGGCAAATGTGTTGAAATTTCTACAAAAGCTGCATTGCGTGAAATGATGTTGCCAGGAATTTTAACCATTGGTTTTCCTATCGCAATTGTATTATTAGGGAAGTTAGTTTATGCTGATAATAATCAATTAATTGCTGAAATGTTAGGTGGTTATATGGCTGGGGTAACCGTTTCCGGTGTACTATGGGCTGTTTTCCAAAACAATGCCGGTGGTGCATGGGATAACGCTAAAAAATCTTTTGAAGCGGGTGTTATGATTAATGGTGAAATGACATATAAAGGTTCCGATGCTCACAAAGCAGCTGTAACTGGAGATACTGTTGGTGATCCATTTAAAGATACTTCAGGACCATCTATGAACATTTTGATTAAATTGACTTGTTTAATAGGTTTAGTTATCGCCCCAATTTTAGGTAATGGTCATGCCGATGAAGCAAATATGCCTTGTTGTTCTACTGATGCTAAAACTGAAATGACTTGTGCTCAAGGTAAATGTGATTTGTCTAAATGTGCTACGATGACCAAAGATGAATGTGCAGCGATGTGCGAGAAGAATGGTTGTTCAGAGGAATGTAAAGCAAAATGCTTGTCTCAATATGATGCAGAAGGAAAGTATGTTGGTGGTTCAAATGAAAAAGTTTCAAAAGATGTTAGGGTTGAAATAATCAAAACAGATGAAACAGCAAAAGCGACAGTTACAACAACCGTAAATGGCCAAACTGAAACGCAAACTTTTGAAGGGACAGAAGCAGAAGTGAAAGCAAAGATTGACGCTTTGAAATAATACATAAAGTTCAAGTATAAAAAATGTCTCCTAATTTTAGGAGGCATTTTTTTATTTTATTAAATATCTTGGTCTAAAATAAACCGTTTAGTTCTGCATCAATTCGGTTAAGAATCATTCCTAAATCTTCCGGATTATCCACAAAATTGATATTATCCACATCGATAATTAAAAGTTTTCCTTTGTCATAACTTTGAATCCAAGCTTCATAACGTTCGTTAAGTCTGCTCAAATAATCAATCGAAATGGTGTTTTCATATTCTCGACCTCTTTTGTGAATCTGATTCACTAAATTTGGAATAGAACTTCTTAAATAGATTAACAAATCAGGTGCTTGAACCATGCTTTCCATCAACTCAAACAATGATTTATAGTTGTTAAAATCTCGATTTGTCATTAAACCCATAGCATGTAAGTTGGGAGCAAAAATATGTGAATCCTCATAAATTGTTCTGTCCTGAATAATTTTCTTTCCGCTTTCACGAATTTGTAAAACTTGACGAAAACGACTGTTTAAGAAATAAATCTGTAAGTTAAATGACCAACGTTCCATTTGGTGATAAAAATCGTCCAAATAAGGGTTGTCAACGACATCTTCAAAATGAGGTTCCCATTTAAAATGTTTGGCTAATAATCGTGTTAAGGTGGTTTTTCCGGCTCCAATGTTGCCTGCTACTGCTATGTGCATTATGGTAATCTAATTTGGTAAGTACTAATTTCGTTGTCTGTAAAAATAATCAAAAATTGGTCTTTAAACCGAAAACTTTGAAAGGTTTTTTTATCTAATTCGATTAAAGTACTTTTGTCTTCTTTAAGATTATAATAATATAGTTTGTTTTCCCATTGATAAATTACTTCTTTTTCAGATAAAAATTGAATTGAAGTAAAAGCAGGTACTTTTCCTAAGCTAAAAACTTTTCCATAAACATCACAAGAATATACAAGTTGTGTATCTTCAATCCAATAAAATTGATTGAAATCTGCTTGATAATATTGAATAGTTTTTTGAAAAGGTTGTGCTAAGGATTGATGGGTTAATTTTAACAAATCAAACAAACCCAATTGCATCGTTAACGAATTAAATACCCAAAGTCGATTTTGAGAAGCTAATCCGATGGCTGAAGCAACAATTGTTGTTGAATTTTTTGAAAACGATATAATTTGGGATTCACTTAATTGATTATCTAAGGTAACGACAGTATTAAAACCTTCATAAAATAGGACTATTTTTAATGGATTTTGCGAATCTACTTTACTGATTTTTCCCAAATAAAGATTCTTGTACTGAAATAATTCACCACCTTTTTGTTTGTAGAAAACATTGTTTTTGATGTAGTAATGAAATCCGAAAACATCAGAATCAATATATTCATTTGCCTCAATCGTAGTTGATGAAACAAATTTTGGAATTATTTTTTTTTCCTGTCCAACGACAGAAATAAAAAAAAGCAGAAAAAAGCAGATTCGAAATAACTTCATAATGGCTAAAGTACAATTAAACTTGTGAATAATAAAATGGAAGTTGGAATTCTATTTTAACAAAACATTGGTAACAAAAATCTAATAAACTCGTCATATTTGTTTTGTAAAACTATAAAACGTTTAAAAATGAAAACAATTATTGTCACCTTGCTTACATTGTTCACCGCGGTTATTAGTGCATTTGCTCAGGATTTTCAAGGAATGGCGGTGTATGAATCCAAAACAAGCACAGCTGATTTCAAGTCTAATTTTGCCGGAAATCGTGATATTACACCTGAGATGCAAAAAACGATTGAAGAACGTATGAAACAAATGTTTGAAAAAACATTCATATTAAATTTTGACAAAAATGCATCTATTTATAAGGAAGAAGAAAAGCTAGATGCTCCCGGTCAAGGTGGTGGAATGCGAATGATGTCTAACATGATGGGCGGTGGCGGAACACATTATAAAAACGTAAAAGAAAAAATATTTACTGTTGACAAAGAATTTTTTGGAAAAGAATTTTTGGTGAAAGATACTTTGCCAAAATTAGCATGGAAATTAGAAGGTGAAACAAAACAAATTGGAAATTATACTTGTTTTAAGGCCACAGCTGTTCGACCCGTAAGTCAGTCTGATTTTAAAAATTACAGAAGAAAAACAGAGGATAAAAAGGAAAGCGATAAAAAAGAAGAAGTTAAAGTGGAAGGTAAAACAGAAACTACAAAAACCACAAATTTGACTGATGGTTGGGATGTGCCGAAAGAAATTGTTGTTACAGCTTGGTACACTCCGGATATTCCAATTAACCAAGGGCCTGAAAATTATTGGGGCTTACCCGGTTTAATTTTAGAGGTTAATGAAGGGAAAACTATTATTTTATGTTCAAAAATTGTGATGAATACCAAAGAGAAAAAAGAGATAAAAGCTCCCTCAAAGGGGAAAGAAGTAACTCAAGCTGAATATGATAAAATTGTAACCGAGAAAATGGCAGAAATGCGTGAAATGAATCAAGGACAAGGAGGCGGAAGAACTATGCAATATAGAATGGGCGGACAATAATTTAAATCAAATTCAATTTTTTTAGGAATGACTAAAAAACTACTTTTTCTTTTTTTACTTACTTCATTAATAGCTCAAGGTCAATCCATTCGATTAGAAGGTGTTGTTCAGGATACATTGAGAAAACCGCTTGAAATGGCTAATGTAATGGCTATTAATCAAGAAACGAAAGCCATGGATTCGTATGGAATAACCAACGATAAAGGACGATTTCAACTCAATCTAAAGCCGAATTCTAATTATAAAATAAAAATCAGCTACATTGGTTTTCAAACCTTAGATGTTTCAATTGAAACAAAAACCGATAATTTTCAAAAGGCATTTACTTTAAAAGAAGGAGATGTAAATTTAGAAGGTGTTGAAGTGGTTCATGAAATGCCGGTTTCAATCAAAGGAGATACCATTATTTATAATGCTGATTCTTTTAAAACCGGAACTGAAAAAAAATTAGAAGATGTACTGAAAAAACTCCCGGGGGTTGAAGTAAACGCTGACGGTGAAATTGAGGTAGAAGGTAAAAAAGTAACGCAATTACTCGTTGATGGGAAAAAGTTTTTTGAAGGGGACACAAAGTTAGGAGCCAAAAATATTCCGTCTGATGCTGTGGATAAAGTACAGGTTTTACGAAATTATTCTGAAGTTAGCCAGTTGCGTGGATTAGAAAATAACAACGATGACATCGCAATCAATATAAAACTTAAAAAAGGTAAAAATAAATTTTGGTTTGGTGATATTTCTGCTGGGATTGGTCCTGATGAGCGTTATATAATCAATCCAAAATTGTTTTATTACAGTCCGAAAACAAGTATCAATGTGTTGAGTAATTTTAATAATATTGGCGATGTACCTTTTTCATTACGTGATTATTTCCGATTGACAGGTGGTTCTCGTAATACCATTGGTCGAAATGGAACAAATTTTAATGTTTCTTCTAATGATTTAGGTATTTCTACTCAACGAAACGACCGGGCAGAAGAAATTGACACAAAATTTGGAGCTGCAAATGTCACTCAACAAATGTCTAAAACATGGAATTTAAGTGGATTTGCCGTTATTTCATCTGATAAAACAAAGATGAATACACAATCAAGAAATGAGTATTATGAGCCAAATTCTACCGAAGTCGAAACAAAGGAGAACAGAAGTGATATTTCTAATTTGACTAACAATTTGGCTATTTTTAAAATCGGTTCCAAATATAAACCCAGTGCTAGTTTTCAGTTTGATTATGACATATCCTTAAAACGTTCCAATCAAGAAGAAACAAATTTGGTAGAAACAACTTCTATTACAAATAATGTAGAAACGTTTAATTCGATAAATTCATTCAAAAAACAAGATCCTTTGTCGTTAAATCAAAGTTTAAATATATTTTGGACACAAAACGAAAAAAGTACTTGGGCATTTGAAGTGCAGCATTTATATCAGGATGAAGACCCTTTGTACAATCCAAAATTGGTAAATAATCCGTTTCCATTTCTTGTAGGTTTTGATGATAATCAAAGTTTTTATAATATCAATCAAACCCGTTTTGTCAAAACAAATCGAATTGATGCCAAAGCAGATTATTATTATTCCCTTACTACTAAAAGCAACCTAAATATCACTGTTGGAAACACTTATTCTTACCAAAGTTATAATTCATCTATTTTTCAAATATTAGATAATGGATCCTCCTTGACATTGGAAGATGAAGCTTATAAAAATGATGTTCGGTACAGTTTTAATGATGCTTATCTAGGAGCACATTATAAATTTATAACCGGTAAATTTACCTTCAATCCGGGAATAAGTTTTCACCAATATACTACTTTTAATGAGCAATTAGAAACAAAAGTGAAAGATGATTTTTCAAGAGTTTTACCTGATGTTTTTGCTCAATATCAATTAAAAAAATCGGAATCGCTGACCTATACGTATAGAATGAACAATGTTTTTAGCGATATCAATTCATTTGCTCAAGGGTTTACTTTCAGTAATTTTAATTCCATTAACAGAGGAAATCGTATGCTGGAAAATGCATTGCAACAAACTCACTCCTTACGGTATTTTAAATATAATTTGTTCAATTATACGACGATTTTCGGAAATTTAAATTATGTAAAAACTACAGATCCGGTTATCAATAGAGCTTTTTTTAACGGAATTTACCAAACCAGTGAAAAAATGAATGCTGATTTCGAAAATGAAAGCATCAATGGAATGGTAGGTTATCAGCGTTCATTTTTGAAATATTATAAAGGTAATATTGGTTTAAACATGAATTGGTCAAAATTTAATACGCTACGGGTCAATCCATCAAATCCAACTAATCCGGAATTTGATTTTATTCAAACAACAGAATCATTTAGTCAAACTTATCGAGCATCATTAGGGACTCAATTTAAAACTTGGCCTAATCTAGAACTAGGATATACCGTAACGCTTAATGATTACCAGGGAACAACATTTAAAACGCAACAACCTTTTGCAAAGTTAGATTACTTTTTTCTTGATGCTTTTTCTTTTAATGCGGATTATGATTACTATCAGTATACTAATTCCTCAGGAACAGTAAATAACACCTATGATTTTTTAAACACTAGTTTAAGTTACAGAAAAAAAGATGCCAAAATGGAATATAGAGTGGGTATCACGAACTTGTTAAATACAAAATCATTAAACGATGACAGTTTTAATCAAACAAGTTTTAGAACTTCAGAGTATTTAGTCCAACCAAGATATGTTGTGTTTTCTTTAAAATATAATTTATAATAAAAAACCCTGACTATATAAATATTCAGGGTTTTTCTATAAATAATTGGCTTTGAATTATAATCCAAAAGCACTTTTCACTTGATTGACAAAATCTAATTTTTCCCAAGTAAACAATTCAACAGTCATCGTTTTATCTTCTCCATTTGGCAATTTGAATGTTTTGGTAACTGTTTCCGGTGTTCTTCCCATGTGACCGTAAGCAGCGGTTTCACTATAAATGGGATTTCTTAATTTTAATCGTTGTTCAATAAAATAGGGACGCATATCAAAAATTTCTTCAACTATTTTACTGATTTCTCCATCTTTTAAATTTACTTTTGATGTGCCATACGTATTCACATTGATAGAAGTTGGTTTTGCAACGCCAATGGCATACGAAACCTGAACTAAAATCTCGTCACACAATCCTGCAGCAACTAAGTTTTTAGCAATATGACGAGTTGCGTAAGCAGCAGAACGGTCAACTTTTGATGGGTCTTTCCCTGAAAATGCTCCACCACCATGAGCTCCTTTACCGCCATAAGTATCTACGATAATTTTTCTACCGGTTAATCCTGTATCTCCATGTGGCCCACCAATCACAAATTTTCCGGTTGGATTAATGTGATATGTAATGTCATCATTAAAGAAATGAGCATATTGAGGATATTTTGCTTTTATTCTCGGAATCAAAATCGAAATTAAATCATTTTTGATTTTTGCCAACATTTCTGCTTCGGGAGCAAAATCATCATGTTGAGTTGAAATGACAATAGCATCAATTCGTTGAGGTTTGTTATCATCTGAATATTCTAAAGTAACCTGTGATTTTGCATCGGGACGTAAATAAGTAATTTCAGAATTTTCTCTCCTCAAATTTGCCAATTCTATTAATAAGGCATGGGCAATATCTAACGCCAAAGGCATATAATTATCCGTTTCATTCGTTGCATATCCAAACATCATCCCTTGATCACCTGCACCTTGCTCTTCTTTACTTGCTCGGTCAACGCCTTGATTAATATCCGCTGATTGTTCATGTATAGCCGAAAGTACTCCACAAGAATTAGCTTCAAACATGTACTCACTTTTTGTGTAGCCTATTTTTTTGATTACATCTCTGGCAATAGTTTGAACGTCTAAGTAAGTATTTGATTTTACTTCTCCGGCAAGAATTACTTGTCCTGTTGTTACCAAAGTTTCGCAAGCCACTT
Source organism: Bacteroidota bacterium (assembly GCA_022709825.1). Classification (GTDB taxonomy): domain Bacteria; phylum Bacteroidota; class Bacteroidia; order Flavobacteriales; family Flavobacteriaceae; genus Flavobacterium. The sequence continues at coordinate 8,732 of JAKLIC010000042.1, forward strand.
TTGATTCAGGGTCGAAAGCTAAAAAATTGTCGATTAATGCGTCTGAAATTTGATCAGCAACTTTGTCAGGATGCCCTTCACTCACTGATTCTGACGTAAATAAATAAGCCATAATAAAATTTTTATTAATTAATTAAATTAAAGAAAAAAATGAATTGCAAAGAATAACTAAAGGAGAGTTTCTGCTTTAGCATTTTTTTACGAGGTTGCAATCAGTTCAAATTTTTCCTCTTTATTTCGAGTGCAAATGTATAAAGACTATTTGAATTGAAAAAACAATATTTGATTTTTATGATTTTAATATATGGAGTCATTTAATCTATCAAGTTTAATAAAACAGAAAATAAATTTATTAAAATGCAGTATTGTAGATTTATAAATTATTTTAATCAATAAATTTAATTATTTTAGAAAAAATTTCATAAACTAATTTTTCTTTATACCTTTGCACAGTTCATACACATACTGATTGTTATCACGAAAGCCGGAGGGACTAGACCCTGTGAAAGCTTAGCAACCCTGCAACTTAGTAGAAGGTGCTACATTCTATTCGCTACGGCGAAACAGATAACCACGAGAAATTCTCTCTCAATTTCAGATAACATCTATTTTAATACCAAATCCTTTAATGGGTTAAAAATATTTTATGTTAAAAATTGAAGAAGAATTAAAAAGTAAAATCCTTGTCCTCGATGGAGCCATGGGAACCATGTTACAACGAAACAATTTCTCCGAAGAAGATTTCCGAGGCGAACGTTTCAAAGATTTCCCGCATCCGCTCAAAGGAAACAACGACTTACTATCCATCACCCAACCCGAAGCCGTAAAGGCAGTTCATCGAGCCTATTTTCAAGCGGGAGCTGATATTGTAGAAACCAACACCTTTTCCGGAACAACTATCGGAATGGCGGATTATTACCTAGAAGATTTGGTTTACGAACTTAATTTTCAATCGGCCAAAATTGCCCGAGAAGTTGCCGATGAATTCACCGACAAACCACGTTTTGTTGCCGGTTCCATCGGTCCAACCAATCGCACCGCTTCGATGAGTCCAGATGTGAATGACCCGGGTTATCGTGCCGTAAATTTTGATGATTTACGAATTGCTTATAAACAACAAGTGGAAGCTCTCATCGATGGTGGATGTGATGTATTATTGGTAGAAACTATATTTGATACATTAAATGCCAAAGCAGCTCTTTTTGCTATTGAAGAAGTTAAGGAAGAGCGAAATCTTGAGATACCGGTAATGGTCTCCGGCACAATCACGGATGCTTCAGGACGTACACTTTCCGGTCAAACCGTCGAAGCTTTTTTAATTTCCATTTCACATATTCCATTGCTAAGCATCGGATTTAATTGTGCGTTAGGTGCCGATCAGTTGAAGCCTTATTTAAAACGTTTGGCGATGAATACTCAGTTAAATATTTCAGCTCATCCAAACGCAGGATTACCTAACGCTTTTGGACATTACGACCA
>JAKLIC010000043.1 GCA_022709825.1 Bacteroidota bacterium
TTGTGGTGAAGTACGAACGTTTGAATTTGATGTTACTTTATATAGAACGCCGACTTTGAGTCCGACAAGTGTTCCTACCGATGTGTGTGCAGGTGAGTTTAATCAATTTCAAATAACATTTACTTCAGATATTGACATAACCTCAGGAATAATTGTTTGGAATTTAGGTAATGGTACAATTTATAGTCAGCCTATTACCTCTCCAATACCTTTAAACACCAGTATCATTAGCCCAAATATGTTTTTCCCTAACATTTTTGATGAAAATACTATACGAAATATTACCGTTACAGTGGAAAACCCTAATGGCTGTTTAGTATCAGCTATTTTCAGTAGAGATGTTTTAGTGCGACCATCTCCTAGAATTACGATTACGCCAAGTTATAACTATCCAGTTTGTTTAACTACTAATCCGAATTTTACAGTTAACCTAACTGCCAATTTGCAAATTGGTTTTACTTATGTTGGCGACGTTCAATGGTATAGACGTTATCTTGGCGTTGTAACACCTATTACGACTGGCATAACCAATAACGGCATTAACATAACGATTACCCAAGCTGAAGGTTTGGGGGAGTATTATGCACAAGGAAGTACCATTAACGGATGTGTAGGACGTTCTGCAAGTATCACTATTTATGAAAATTGTGGTGGAGGGAGTACTTCGTGTACTTTACCTTTTTCGCCAACGGTATCAGCCAGTTTAGCCACACAAACTGCTTGTGGCACTTTTCAACTCAATGGAAATTTTGATTTTACACCTGCCCAAGTCTCTTGGACATTTGATGTTAATACCGGAATGACTATGACCACTTCAAGCAACACCTCTGCCACTTTTGAAGTTATGGCTCCCGGTAATTATATTGTTCATTATATCGTTAGTTACGATAACGGAAGTGGTCAAATTTGCAGTAGATCTGATACAGTAAGTATATATGTTCCATTTGTAGCAGATGTCCGTTATCAGTTGTCTTGTTTGGGAAGTAGTACGTATGATGTTACCGTTTGGGATAATTCTACCCATATCTTAAATGAAAATCAAATCGGGGATTTTGTCTATGTATTTGTCATTGATGGAGTAGCTGAAAATCCAAGTAGTATTCCCTTTTTAGACGTTACAACTTTGACCCCGGGTACGCATACATTGGGTGTGCAGTTAAGTCATCCTGATTTTCCAACTATAACCAGTTGTTTAGCAGAAACTACCCTTACCCTTTATCCTGACCCAGATACCAACTTTACCATTAGTCATGTTCCTAATTGTACTGAACAAGCGGTCGAGTTGACACTTGCCACGATTACTACAGCTCCTGGTTATCGTTATGAATGGCAATTTGATGGCACTAGCTTCATCGTTCAAAGTCCTTTAACATCTTTAACCACTATTATTAATTTAAAGGAGAGAAATCAACAAGTTCCTGTTAAACTGATAATTACAGACCCTAATGGTTGTGTATTTGAAAACACAGTTTTAACGGATGATGTTGTTTCAGTGGCTAATTATCAATTCGGGCAAATTGATGGTGGTGGTACTTTTTGTTCAGGGGATTTTGTAATTCTTGAATATGTTCCAGATGCCCTAAATACACCTTTTAGCTACCAATGGATGCAAGGTACTCAACCCATAGCGGGGGCGACTTCTTCCACTTATTCACCTACCCAGAGTGGCAGTTATTGGGTAGTGCTTTTTAATGCTGTTGGTTGTTCAGACCGACGTACGCCTTCTGCTACCGTTACATTTTATCCCGCTCCTAATGTGAGTATAAACGGACCGGATGCGGTTTGTGCCAATAGTAATTTTACACTTACTGCGACTGTGAGTGGTGGTGGTAATTTAGAAAAACGTTGGCTACGTGATGGTGTTGAAATTCAACCTTGGGGGGTGTCTACAGCTACCACTCTTAACCTTAGCGAAAGTGTTGCCGGTGTCTATACCTATCGTATTGAAGTGCGTGATGCCTTAACCGGTAGTTGTTCGTCATGGGCGGAATTTGAAGTAACTGTATTGGAAGTTGCCGCATTGAGTGTAGTGTATGATTTATTTAATTGCAACCCCTATCAAGTGAAATTGAGTGCTACGGCAACAGTAGCCGGAGGAACCTTTTTATGGAGTAACGGAGAAAACGGTGAAAGTATTATTGTAAATGCAGGTGGTGCTTATAGTGTAACTTATATAGCAGGGAATGGTTGTGCTGTTATCGCACAGCTTTTTGTGCCGAAAGACCCTGAAATCTATTTATGGTTGTTTCCATCGGGTTGTGTCAGTTTATGCAAGGACGAAATAGCCACTAAAATATTATTACCATCACCTAATGCTCCATTTCATCATTACAGTTGGGATGTAGATGATGTGCCTGACGTTTTTGGTTCTGGTTTTTCTCCGGTTTATCAAATAGGTGGTGATGGTTCTTTGGATCTTACCCTTGAAAATGAGTTGTGTTCTGTAACTAGTGCACCGTTGGTTATTACAGAATTAGCTTGTAGAGCATGTGATCCAAAAGTAGCTATTAAAGAAATCAAATTACAAACGGAACCTTATACTTTTTATGAGCTTGATGCTTCTTTTGAAAACAGTTATGGAACAGATATTATTGTTGAAATTTCCTCTCCGCAAAGCTTCGGTGTATTTGTACCCTCTACGGTCTCTATTGCTAACGGGGTTATTCATTACTTTTCTCCGTTACTATTTATCCCCTCCAATGGGTTTACGGGTGGGGCCATTGTAATTCGATTTCTTATTAAAGACAAGAATGGAAGGGTAATCTGTTTTGCTGATGTATCAGTTGAATTACCAGGTTCAGGAAGAATGGCAAATGTACTATCTGATTTGAAGGTTGTCCCTAACCCATCGGTGTCAATTACTTCTTTTGACTATGATTTAGGAACTTCTCAATCGGGACAAATCCGAGTCTATGATATGCTTGGGATTCCACGCGGTTCATTTGATTTGAAAACTTCCAAAGGAAGTGTACCGTTTGATGCAAGTGCACTCCCTTCAGGGAACTACGTTGTTGTTCTTTTTGCTGATGGTAAAGCCATACAACAGCAAGTATTGGTAAAAAAATAAGTATCTTTATACCGCAGGTACCCCAATGCCTGCGGTTTTTTTTATTTTTATTTTAAATTATGTAGCTATGAAAAAACAACTACAATACCTATGTTCTATTTTTTTTATTCTATTCACTATTTTCTCTTTTTCTCAAGACTACCAATGGCAGTGGGCCCATCGAGGCGGTGGAAATCAAAATGCGGGGAGTAATGCCTCTTGGCAGGCGAGTTTGGAACAAATTTTTGATGTCAAAATAGACCAGTTTAATAATTATTATTTTGCGGGAACAGTCACCAATTTCAACCCAGAGTTTATGGGAGAGTCCATCATTAAATATGGAACAAACAACATCGATACGGATATTTATATCGTTTCTACTGATTGTGATGGAAATTACAGATGGCATACGACTATAGGAGGGGATGTAGGTGTGGCTCATATTTCTATGGATTTAGATGACCTTGGAGGACTTTATATATCATTCACCACCCTTAATTCATCACGAAGTAATAATACAAATGTGCCACCACATTATGCTCCTGGCGTATTTTTAGGTTTTGGAACCAGTGGTGCCAATCCAAATCCAAATAACCGAAGAATCGCTTTAATCAAGTATGATACAAACGGAAATTATCTATGGCATAGAATGCCTCAGGATGAAAATGTTGTAGCTTCTACAGCTACGGGGTATTTTTCTTCACTTGGGGTTGGTTACTCTTTACTTGCAGAGCCTGATGGCACGATACATTGGCATTGTCTATTTACACCTGGTAATCATTTGAATGGTCAACTTATAGTGCCAGATGATGTTCCTCAATACAATGCAATCTTAAAATATGATAAAGATGGGAATTATCTTAGTCATATCCCGCTACCTTTTACGGGAGGTGCAGGACCTAACTACACCAAGCTTTATCGTGACCCATTAAATGAACGGTATTATTTTTATATTATCCCAGTAAATTCTAATGGTCTTTCGCCTACTACTTGGGAAGGTGAAACGCTCAACACTGCCGGTGCTGTTTATGCATTAGATGCTGCTGGAAATGAGTTGTGGCGAAAAGTAGCATCTTCACCTACGACAATAAGTGCCTCTATTTGGGGGCTAACTACAGATGAAGCTTCTAATGTTTATTTAACCGGAAGTGCAGGAAATCAATCAATTAATAATCTATATGCTTCCCTTGCTGGTTATACTTTTACACATTCTTTTTCAAGTCCCTATTTAATGAAATTAGATTCTGATGGCAATTTGTTATGGGGAACTAATTTGAACCCTGCTTCAGGATCTAGTCTAAATGATTGTGGAGGTTGTTTCGGAAGAACTGTTGCCATCAATGATGATGAGGTGTCTATCGCTGGTAGTTTAGAATCTAATTCATGGGGAAATCTAACGATGCCACGAGTATATGGAGATGGTCCGGCCCCGGTATTGGTGAGATTTAATAAAGAAACCGGAGAGCCCATTGCTATGAATGATATTAAAGATGTTTTGGGCGTTAATTCCTCTGAAGAACTCATGACAGTAGCTACTGATTTAAATGGTAATTATGTTGTGGGTGGTTATGCCCGTAGCACTATTTTTTTGAATCATCCCAGTATTGCACCTTTAACTACTAATGGCGGTTACAGCGATTTTTTTATCGCCAAGTTAGGTACAGGACCTTGTGAACCGCTTTCGGTTGATGAACCAATAAAAAATAAAATAAAGTTTTATCCAAATCCAACCGGAGGTATGTTGAATATAGAAGCTGAAAACTTGCGAAGTTATGCGGTTTATAATTTATTGGGTCAGGAGTTGATGAAGGGGGATTTCAATGGCAATAACAATTTCAGTATCAATTTGGAGGTGTTGAGTAGGGGAACTTATTTGGTGCGGTTTGTTGGTTTGGATGGTGAGGTGGTTACGGAGAAGGTGATTCGTGAATAGTTTAGATTGCTAATACAACTTATGATCATGGTAAAAAAACAACTACAATACCTATGTTCTATTTTTTTTATTCTATTCTCTATTTTCTCCTTTTCTCAGGACTACCAATGGCAGTGGGCACATCGAGGCGGTGGAAATCAAAATGCGGGGAGTAATGCCTCTTGGCAGGCGAGTTTGGAACAAATTTTTGATGTCAAAATAGACCAGTTTAATAATTATTATTTTGCGGGAACAGTCACCAATTTCAATCCAGAGTTTATGGGAGAGTCTATCACAAAATATGGCACTAATAATACACAAACTGATATTTATATCGTTTCTACTGACTGTGAAGGTAATTTTCGCTGGCATACTACTTTAGGTGGTGAAGCTAGTGTATCTTATGTATCAATGGATTTAGATGACCTTGGTGGTTTGTATATTTCTTTTACTACTGCTAATTTTTCAAGGATCAATAACACCAGCATACCTCCTCATTATGCTCCAGGTGTTTCCTTAGGAGTTGGAACTTCAAATACTCCCAATCCTAACAATAGATCGATTGCTTTGATTAAATATGATACAGATGGTAATTATTTATGGCATAGGCTACCTCAAGATGAAAATGTCACTACTGTTCCTACCCCTGGATTTTTTGACACAAGAGGACTTGGATATTCTTTAATTGCAGAGCCGGATGGCACTATTCATTGGCATTGCCGATTTGCACCGGGTAATCATTTGAATGGTCAACTTGTTGTTCCAACTGATTTAACAGAATATCACGCTATCTTAAAGTATGATAAAGACGGGAATTATCTCAGTCATATCCCGCTACCTTTTACAGGAGGAGCAGGAACCAATAGAACTAAACTTTACCGTGACCCGCTAAATGATAGATATTACTTTTTTATAACAACTGTAAGTTCAAGTGGTCTTGAACCGACCACATGGGAAGGTGAAACGCTTAATACAGCAGGAGCGGTTTATGCTTTGGATGCTGCCGGAAATGAGTTGTGGCGTAAAGTAGCTTCATCGCCCTCCTTAATCAGTGCCACGATATGGGGACTTACTACTGATGAATCCTCTAATGTTTATCTAACGGGAAGTGCAGGAAATAATACGGTTAGTAATTTATATGCTTCTTTAGGGGGCTATACCTTTACCCAGTTTTCATCAAGTCCTTATTTGATTAAATTAGACCCTCAAGGTAACTTGTTATGGGGAACTAATTTGAATCCTGCTTCTGGCTCCAGTCTAAATAGCTGTGGAGGTTGTATTGGTAGGTCAATAGCTATCAATGGTGATGAGGTGGCTATAGCCGGTAGTTTAGAATCTAATTCATGGGGAAGTTTATCGATGCCACGAGTATATGGAGATGGTCCGGCACCGGTGTTGGTGAGATTTAATAAAGAAACCGGAGTTCCCATTGCTATGAATGATATTAAGGATGTTTTGGGAGTAAACTCCTCTGAAGAATTAATGACCGTAGCTACTGATTTAAATGGTAATTATGTTGTGGGTGGTTATGCTCGAAGTACAATATTTTTAAATCATCCCACTATTGCTCCTTTGACTACTAATGGCGGTTATAGCGATTTTTTTATTGCTAAGTTAGGAACCGGGCCTTGTGAACCACTTTCGATTGATGAACCTGTTCAAAATAAAGTAAAACTTTATCCCAACCCAACCGGAGGTATGTTGAATATAGAAGCTGAAAACTTACGAAGTTATGCGGTTTATAATTTATTGGGTCAGGAGTTGATGAAGGGAGATTTCAATGGCAATGGCAATAACAATTTTAAAATTAATATGGAGGTGTTGAGTAAGGGGACTTATTTGGTGCGGTTGGTTGGTTCGGATGGAGAAGTTGTGACGGAGAAAGTGGTGAGGGACTAGTTCTTAAACAAAAAAACCTATCCAAAAAATGAACAGGTTTAGGGTTGGGTATTTGGATTTGGAATTATCTAGATTTCAATTTTCACTCGCCGGTTGATTTTGTTGAGGAAGTCGATGTATTCCTGCAGCTCGTAGAGGTGGACTAAATTTTGAGGGTTTTCGGGTAGCTGGGCCAGTTGGACCAAGGAAATTGTTTTTTTGAAGTTTTCTTCCCCAATCAGGTCTTGGATTATGATGTAAACGGCTTCGTCGATAGCATCGTTGTCAAAATGGTATTTGTAGTTTTTTAAATAGACTACAATTTTCATTTTCTTTTGAAAGGTGTTAAATTCTAATGGTTTGAAATAGAGTTCACTTGTTTTGAGTTCAAAGTCTTGGAAAATGTACGGATTGTCAATGCCTTGTTTAAACATTTCAATATCTTCATTTGGTTTTATAAAAGCCTGAAAATTCCAATGTGTCGATTTTGGGGCATTGTTGATTAAACCATTTACTTTTGGATAAAGTTTTCTGTAGCCGTGTGCTGTGATGATTAACTTCACTTTTTCGTCGTTTGATTTTTTTCCGACTAAAATAAATCCAATTCTTTTTGAGACGTAACTTAATTTTCTGTTGAGCTGATTAAATACTTCATCATGTTTTGAGTTCAAAGTAAAAGCTTCCAAGATTTGAACTTCGTTTTGACCAAACCATTTCCAAAATGATTTAATTGTTCTGAGCATTGCCGGTGTGATTTGTTTTTTCATAATTTAATAATTTAGCGTTTATCAATTGAATCTTTGTTGAAAGCAATCAGGTTAAACATCTGACGCATTCTCGAGCGAACCCGGTCGCCGTAAAAAGCTTCGAGTTCCGAAGCTGACAAGTTTGTGGTGACGTGTGTCATGGTTTTGTTGTGGATGAAACTGTCGTAACGGGTTAAAATGATTTCTGCCATGACGTTGCATTCGTTACCAAAGTGTTTGATTTGTTTTTCAGTTCCGAGGTCATCAAAGCAAAAGGTATTCATTCGCGATTGTTTGATTTCTTTTTTGGTGAAAGGCGTGAGAGCTTCATACCCTTTGGCCGCAAATTCAAAAGCAATGTCCCGGCAGGGTTTCATTTTGTAGTCGTAGCCATTTTGAAAAAAGTAGTTGAGTAAAAACATCAACGATGTTTTGCCGCAACCCACCGGACCCGATAGAATAATGCCTTTGTTGATGTTCATGTTCATGGCCGTTGCGGTAACCTCATCGCGAATGGCGTAGATGATTAGTTTTTTAATCACCGGAAGATCATTTTCGTAGACTTTGAATTGACTGCCGAAATGAAAGCGGCCGATGTCCTCGAGTACTTCCACGCATTTGACAAAATCGTAGATTTTGACACCGTTTTGAATTTCAAAGACTTTCTGAATTTCGTTATAGGGGTTCATCGTATTTTTTTTGGTTTGACGTTTTTAAATTACCGGGCACCGGTGTTGCCGCTACTACTTGGATTGGCGTGAAGCTTTGCAGGTTCATGATCCAATTTTTTGCTGAAGCTTGCCAATTTTTCATTTTTGATTTTCCACCTACCAACCAGCCATTGCTTTGGAAATGGTTGAAGAATCGTTCGGCTTCGTTTTCATCCGTTTCCAATGAACTGAAATAGGTTTTGACATCTTCCAACTTCGGCGGAATGATTTCGAAACTTTCTTTTTTTTCACGGAACTTTTTTTTGACAACTTCTTTTTGTTTGCTTTTTATCGGTGTTGTCGAATGCAAGCATTTCTTTTCTTTCGGGTTGAAGTTTAAATGGACTTCTTTTTTTTCGGTTTCTATTTTTTTTTCGAGCGAGTGCCCGTTTGCACTGTTTAAATTGTTTGTATTGTTTATATTGTTTATAGAAGGTACTAGTGCTTGTCTAGGAGTTGGCAAGGTACTTGTCTGGTACTTGTTCACTACTTGTTCAATAGGATGTTCAATAGGTTGCCTACTTTTTGAACTTCTTTGTTCTTTTTTTGTTTGTGGTAATGTGTTGTCTTCTAATTCAATAACCCAAATTAGACTTCCCTTGAATGGATTGTGTGAAGGCTCGTAATTGATGTACCCTTTTTGGTGCAATTCATTGACACATTTGTGGTATGTTGCTTTAGAAAATATTTTACTAATACGCATTACTTCATTGCGAGTGATGCTAATCGGATTTTGAAAACGGTTGAGGTTCCAGGATTGAAAAAGTGCCATGTAGAGACTGACGTGGGTTGGGTTGAGGTCTGTGTCGTGGACTATTTTATTGAAGAAAGCGGAGAGGTGTTTGATGTAGTTCATTAAAAAAGTTTAAGGGTTTAAAGGTTTAAAAGTTTAAAAGTTAACGGAAGAGGGTTAGGTTTGCGGCTCTTTTGGTGCGGTTCATGAGTTTTTCGATGTCTTCGTTTGCGTAATAAATGGTGCCGCCGACTTTGGAGAAGGTCAGGTTACCACTTATGCGGAGGTTTTGGAGGGTGCCGTGTGAAATTTGGAGTAGTTCGCGGACTTCTTTTGATTTGAGCCACTTTTGATTCTTTTGTGGGGATGCGTTGATAATACCGGTGATTTCTTTTAAAAGTTCGTGACGGAATTCATTTAGGTCTTCTTTGGTGATTACTTCGATTGCCATGATAATTGATTTAAAGATTTGTTTGGCAAAGAGAAGACATAAACAAATACTAAAACAGTTCAGGGGGTTGTACAACCCCCTTCAAAGTGCCGTGAATAGTGACAACTTTCATAAAAAGTTTTTTAAAATCGGTTTAAAATGATTAGAATCAGGATGATTTGTATAAATTTGTGAAAGAATAAAGATTTGAGGTTTACCTCAAAGAATATATAGCGAAAGTTATTTAGAGCATCAGAAAACCGGCAAAATTCTTTGATACAGCTCACAGATATAACTGTTCGCCTACGCAATGCGTGGGCTCGGTTTATCGTGGCTGTAGGTGCTTGCCGGTACCTCTGATGCTGATGATCGATGTCCCACGCAGCTTGTTTCTGTACGATGGGAATTAAAAAATATAACCTATGAGAGAGCAACATAATTCCCAAGTTAGTCCAGCATTGGCCACCTTTATGCGAGTCAATGCTATAGCTTCCTTAAAAGAGCTACTCCTGATACCTGATGAAGTTCTCGTAGAAATGCCAGGTTTTGGATGGCATTTACTGAAAGAAATTTTACTACTTCGTAAGATTCAATAATTCGATGATTTTTTC
>JAKLIC010000044.1 GCA_022709825.1 Bacteroidota bacterium
TTACACAAGAGAAAAAGAGAATAAAAAAATTCTTGTTATCCTCAATCTTTCAGAAAACGAACAGGTTATCAAGATTACTGATAAAAATCTAATAGGAAAAGCTCATAACGTTTTTAATGAAAAGGAAACTATTTTAGACACCAAGGAAAGAAAAATTAAGCCTTGGGGTTATGAAGTTTATGAATACTAATTGTAAAAATCTAGTCTAAATAAATAAACTGGATTTTTTGTTTTCATCAATATTCTTTTTATTAATTACTATCGGATAATCATCACCTTTTTGACGGTGGAGTCTAAAGCATCATCCGAAGAAATAAAAATCATGTAGACTCCCGAAGCTACTTTATATTTTCCAAAAGCTCGAGTATCCCATTCAATTGTTCCACCTTCGGAAATTTCTTCATGCACTAGATTTCCTTCAATGTCGGTAATTTTAATATTGGCTTTACTGGTTAAGCCGGAAATTTTGACAGTTCCTTCAAACCCGGGACGAACCGGATTTGGATAAACATAAACATCTTCCAAGGAATCGCTCGGCTTGGTTGAAGTTCCTTTAAAAGAAACCATTCCTTTTGCGGTAGCGATGAAAACTTCTCCTGTTTTTCCATTAATTTCAACATCATTAATCACATTACTCGGAATTGGAGAATTGGTCGTCGTAAAATGATAAAGCGTTTCCTGCCCATTTGAGGAAAACAGAAAAACTCCTGAATCGGCTGTACCAACCCATTTATTGTTTGCACCGTCTACAGCAATATCCGTAATAAACTGTCCAAATAAAAGCTCTTGTGCTAAACCTTCATCATTTATAATAATGGAATTCGTAGTTAATTCCTCTTGATTTATAAAACGATCCACAGAAGATAAAATACGAAGTCCTTTTCGGGTACCAATCCAGAGTTGATTACGATTATCTACTGCCAACGCTTGAACAGCAGATGACGGCAAGTTTCCTTCATTTTGTCCCTCTGTAATTTTTAATAATTTATTATTGTAATTCTCATTGAACGCTAATAATCCTTCGTCTAAGGTGGCCAACCATTTTGTGTTGTTTTTATCAATAACCATTCTGTTATTGCTTGTAAATCCACTAATTACATTACTAACTGAAAAAGATTGCCATTGACCGTTTGTTTTTAAAACCTTAAACATATTGGCTATTAATCCGTTTGAAACCCACAAATTTCCGGTTTTATCAAATGCGGTTTGTTCGACACGAATATCCGGGCCATAAGTTGGATTTCCCGGATCAACCAATGATTCTAATCCACTATTTGTAGTATTAAATAAGGTAGTAGCTACATCATTTTCCAATTTTAATAAACCTGAAAAATAAGAACTGGCATAAATTTCATTTTCATTTGTAGGATTAACGGTTATTCTAACAATTGATTTAGCATTTAATAATTCCTCGAAAGGAATATTTAACCATACATTTTCTTGATATTTGCTGATTCCATAAGAATCTAACGGATAAGGATTGTTAAATTGAGAATAATCTCCATAGGTCGCCCAAAGTGTTTCTGCAGGAGAAACAGTTATTGAAAAAATATTGTTTTTAGAAGGTCCTTGCGGTAACAAAAAATCAAACATACTTGGGCTATCCAAAGAAGTTTCTACCACTCCATTGTTTAAAGTACCGATATAAATAGTTGACCCAATAATGGTGGCACAACTGAAATTAGAATTAAGATCAGGAATAGAATTATTTTGTATCAAAAGAGTTTGAGCAAATGCTTCATTAAGCACAAAGACCTTGGAAGCGGTTGTTATGATCAGATTAGCCTCTCTATTCCTAATATCTAAACCAACTTGTCCTAAATTTAAAACTTCAGAAGGTATATTACCGTTAAATCGATAAACTCTATTGTTATTATTTATAGCAACCAGTTGGTTATTAAAAGTGACAATTTTTTTCCAATAATCAGGATTAAAAACTTCCCATGCGTTGAAATCAATTAAATTAGGATTAGATAAATCCGCTTTTTTCAAACCATGATACAATGTGACCGCATAAATCTGATTATCTAGCACAGTTGTTTCTAAAATTTCTGTTTGACCTCCTGTCGGACTAATATAGAAAGTATCCCCAAAAGTCATATTAGAAAGTTTAAATTCTACCAATCCAAAATCACAAGAAATATAAAGTTTTTCAGCATGCTCATATATATGGTTGATTTTTTTCTTGTTAGCCGGAATTCCTCCTGTTTGATCACGAATACCAACTAAAAGTTGAATTGCCCCTGTCGCTTCATTAATCATGATTAATAAACCATTTTCATGACCAATAAATGTTCTATTATATTGACTACTATGATAAATAGTTGAAATAGTTTGACCGGAAAGTCCGTCTACTGTATTTAGTGTTTTTAGTTCATCGTTTATTCTGTCTTTCGAAAAAATTGCCGTCTCACAAGCAGCAAACAATCGTGTAGAAGATTCGGAAAGATCTATAATTTCATTATATGAAAAATAACCTTTCCATAATTGATTTTGAGAAAATCCGAAAGTTGGTAAAAACAGTAATCCTATGATAGTAAAAAATTTCTTCATCCGCATTTATAAATTGACACACAAATATAGCTAAAACGAAATTATACTTCTTTTAATATAAAGGAATAAAAAAAGCTGCCTTTTCAGACAGCTTTTATAAAATATTAAAGAGAAATATTAAACAACTCCTTGTGCAAGCATTGCATCAGCAACTTTTACAAATCCGGCAATGTTTGCTCCTTTTACGTAATCAACATAACCTTGACCATCTGAACCATATTTAACGCAAGATTCGTGAATATTAGCCATAATTGCTTTTAATCGTTGATCTACTTCTTCTGAAGTCCAACTTAAACGCAATGAATTTTGAGACATTTCTAATCCTGAAGTTGCCACTCCACCCGCATTTGATGCCTTACCGGGAGCAAATAAGGTTTTTGCTTTTGTAAATTCTTCAATAGCCTCCGGTGTCGATGGCATGTTTGCTCCTTCAGAAACACAAATACAACCATTAGAAATTAATGCTTTCGCTTCTGTTTGATTCAATTCGTTTTGTGTAGCACATGGAAGTGCAATATCACATTTAACTTCCCAAGGACGTTTTCCTTCTACAAATTTTGCATTAGGATATTTTTTCAAATATTCACTGATTCTACCTCTTTGAACATTCTTAATATCCATTACATGTGCCAATTTTTCTGCATCAATACCATCTGCATCATAGATATATCCTGAAGAATCTGAAAGTGTAACTACTTTTCCTCCTAATTCTGTTGCTTTTTCAGCAGCATATTGAGCAACATTTCCTGAACCGGAAACAGTTACTGTTTTTCCTTTGAAACTTTCGCCTCTGGTATTTAGCATACTTTGGGCAAAATATACATTTCCGTAACCCGTTGCTTCCGGACGAATTAATGAACCTCCGAAAGAAATACCTTTTCCGGTTAAAACCCCGGTAAACTCATTACGTAATCTTTTGTATTGTCCAAACATATATCCTACTTCTCTTCCACCAACACCAATATCACCGGCAGGAACGTCTGTATCTGCACCAATATGTTTTGAAAGTTCCGTCATGAAACTTTGACAAAAACGCATAATTTCTATATCAGATTTTCCTTTTGGATCAAAATCAGAACCACCTTTTCCTCCACCCATTGGCAAAGTAGTCAAACTGTTTTTAAACGTTTGTTCAAACGCCAAAAACTTCAAAATACTCAAATTTACAGAAGGATGAAAACGAATTCCACCTTTATAAGGTCCAATAGCTGAATTCATTTGAATTCTGTAACCTCTATTCACTTGAGTTTTTCCGGCATCATCAATCCATGTAACTCGGAACATAATGATTCTTTCCGATTCAACCATACGCTCTAGTAGCATTTGGTTTTGATATTTTTTATTTTTTTCAATAAAAGGAATAACAGTTTCTGCAACTTCCTTTACAGCCTGTAAAAATTCTGGCTCATTTGGGTTTTTTTTAGCTACTGCTTCAACAAAAGTTTGAATACTTTCTGTCATGATTATTAGTTTAGTAACGTTTAAGAAAACGTTTTCGTTTGATGCAACAAATATACATTTTATTAAAATATTGGTGTAATTTATTTTATATTCTCAGTAGATTTATTTTTTTATTAAGAATTCATGATAAAACATACAGTTATTGACATGATTTATAACAATTATTAGATATTTCAATATATATACAAGTATTTTTTCATTTTATTTTATAAGTGAATTATGTTTTTATATATTTGTCGAGAATTGATTATAAACTAGATGCAAATGCCCAAATATCTTATATTTACTTTACTGCTATTTTTTGGAGTCAAAAATACTGTCATGGCTCAATTTGGTTTTTCACATGAAGTTGGAGTTATTGTTGGGCCTGTTGCTTTTCAATCGGACTATGGGGTACGGGGTGATGGCGAAACAAATGCAGGGAATACCGGATTTGGTATTGGATTAATTCACTACATGAACTTTTCATATCGTGCAGATTGTAATTGTTATGCCACACCAACTTATTTTAATGACCACTTTAAATTGAGAAGTGAACTATCCTACAATAAAACAAATTTAGAACACTTTGGAAAATGGGTTGCCCCTGGTAAAACTTCATTTGCTGCAGATCAATTAAGAGCAATGAAAGGAAGTACTGCAGTAACCAATATTGGTATGCAGTTGGAATATTTTCCATTTAGTATTAGAGAATTTTCTGCAACTCCAGGTAAATTAGGTCCATTTGTTAGTTTAGGAGGGCAATTTAGTTACTACAATCCTGAAGCTTATTCAACTATGGGTCCTGGATTAGGAGAATTGCTTGAAGTGACTCCAACGAAATATATTGATGGTGTAACAAATGATGGTGGAACAGTATGGTCTGTTGTTGGAAGTGTTGGAACACGTTATAAACTAACCATTCTTTCAGATTTAATGATTGATTTAAGATGGCAATATTATTTTTCTAATTGGGTGGATGGTTTAAATCCAAATCCTGATGTATATAAAGAAAATAAAGCCAATGATTGGTTGGTTTGGTTAAATTTTGGATATATTTATTATTTAGATTAGTACAAATTAACTAAAAAAAGAAACCCCGTAAAGTGATATTTTACGGGGTTTCTTTTTTATTATCTAAAGGCTTGTTCAATATCAGCAAGCAAGTCATCAATATCTTCAACGCCAACGCTTAATCGCACTAAGTCATCTGTTATTCCAACTTCTAACCTTTTTTCTGCGGGAATAGAAGCGTGTGTCATCAATGCCGGGTGATTTGCTAATGATTCTACTCCACCCAGAGATTCTGCCAAAGTAAATACTTTTAGTTTTTCTAAAAAGTCAATTGAATCTGATTTTTTAGCTGATTTAAAGGTAAATGAAACCATCCCTCCAAAACCACCTATCATTTGCTTTTTTGCAATTTCGTGAAAAGGATGATCAGGTAATCCTGGATAAAAAACTTTTTCAACTTCTGGATGATTACTTAAAAATTCAGCTACCTTCATGCCATTTTCACAATGTCTTTGGACTCTAAGATGAAGTGTTTTTATTCCTCTCAAGACCATATAACTATCTTGAGGACCTAAAGTTCCACCCGTTGCAAATTGAGCGAAATGTAATTTTTCGCCTAATTCTACATTTCTTACAATTAAAGCCCCGGCAATTACATCAGAATGTCCTCCTAAATATTTAGTTGCGGAATGCATCACAATATCCGCCCCTAAATCCAATGGTTTTTGAAGATAAGGGGTTGCAAAAGTATTGTCTACAGCGAATAAGATTTTTTTATCATTGGTAATTTTAGCTATGGCTGCAATATCTGCTAATTTCATCAAAGGGTTTGTAGGTGTTTCAACCCAAACCAATTTTGTGTTTTCATTTATCAATGACTGAAATTTTTCCAAATCATTCATGTCTACAAAATGAAATTTAATCCCAAAATCGACATAAATCCTAGTAAACATTCGATAAGTACCTCCATATAAATCATCCATTGCTATAACTTCATCACCTGGCTTCAAAAGTTTTAATACGGAGTCTGTCGCAGCTAGTCCGGAAGAAAAAGCTAAACCACGAACTCCGTTTTCAATACTCGCCAAAGCATCTTCTAATGCTTGCCGCGTTGGATTAGCCGCTCTGCTATATTCATAATGATTAGTTGGTACACCCGGACTTTTTTGAGCAAAAGTCGACGTATTATAAACCGGCGGCATAACTGCACCCGTACTTGGATCGTGGTGTTGACCTCCATGAATTACTTTTGTATTGAATTTCATATTATTATTTATTTGTGCAAAGATAAGAAGTTGAATTTAGGCAGTAAAGCGTAAGTTCATAAAGATTATATAAATAATTTCATCCGCTTTTCTAAGATAACTGTTTTCAAAATTAAAATCTGTATTTTTGCATTATGGAAACAAATAGACAAAAGAAAATAGGCAGTGTTTTACAAAATGATTTAGTAGACATTTTACAAGGTGAAGTTCGTAAAAACGGAATATCCAATTTGATTATTTCCGTTTCAAAAGTGTCTGTAACTACCGATTTATCAGTAGCTAAAGTATATTTGAGTGTTTTTCCAACAGAAAAAGGAGCAGAAATTTTAGCGGCTATTAAATCAAATACACCATTAATTAAACATGATTTGTCGCAACGCGTAAAACTTCAATTACGTAAAGTACCTAATTTAACGTTCTTCATTGATGATTCATTGGATTATATTGAAAAAATAGACAAGGCATTAATTGGCGATGAAAATCCAATTGAAAATCCTGAACTTTTAGATAAAAGAAAAAAATCGTAAGGTGAATTTTCCGCTTTACATAGCCAAACGGTATTTATTTAGCGGTAGTAAAAATACGGCAATCAACATCATTACTTTTATTGCCTCCGCCGGAATCATTGTGGGTACGATGGCACTCTTTGTCGTATTATCCGTATTTAGCGGGCTTAGAGATTTTAGTCTGTCGTTTGCTAATGATTTTGACCCGGATTTAAAAGCAGTCGCTAAAATCGGAAAAACTATCTTTATCACTCCTGAACAGGAAAATGAAATTTCACAACTCGAAGGTGTTGCAAACTTTAGCAAAATTATTGAAGAAAGAGCCCTCTTTACCTTTAATGGAAAAGATCAATTAGCCAATATCAAAGGGGTTGATCAAAATTTCCCTCTAGTTAATCAAGTAGAAAAAACCATTTTTCAAGGACAATGGATAGAAGAAAACACTGAGCAAGTTGTGGTTGGCTACGGTATTAGTCAAAAACTTTCCATGGGATTATTTGATTTGGTCAATGTCTTTGAAACATTTGTTCCAAAACCGGGAAAAGGTACTATTGACTCACCCGAGGGAGCTTTTAATCGATCCGTTTTAGTTCCTGTTGGATTCTATTTTATTAATGAAGAACTTAATCAAAAATATGTTTTTGCCAATTTAAATATTGTGCAGGAATTATTGGATTATAAATCCAATCAAATTTCGGGTTTTGAATTGAAACTCAAACCAAAAGCTGATGAATCAGCTATTGTTGAATCGTTAGAAAAAATTTTTCAAAATAATATAATCATCAAAAACAGAGCTCAATTAAATGAGTCGCTTTACAAAATGCTAAATACCGAAAATCTGGTTTTGTACCTCATTTTTTCTTTGGTCATTGCTGTTACACTTTTCACCTTAATTGGAGCATTAATCATGATAATCATTGAAAAGAAATCGAACCTAAAGACTATGTATAGTTTAGGGTCAGATTTAAGTGATTTGAGAAAAATTTTTCTTTACCAAGGCTTTTTAATTTGTTTGATTGGGGGAATAATTGGTTTGTTTTTAGGAATAGTACTGACACTCCTCCAACAAAAATTTGGTTTTATTATGATAAATGCCAGCATGGCTTATCCTGTCCGCTTTTCAATATTAAATATTATGATTGTGATTAGTACAATTGCCATATTAGGCTTTTTAGCTTCTTGGATTGCCAGCAGCCGAGTAAATAAAGCCCTTTTAGAATAAATTGGTGGTTTGATAGTTTTCATAAACCGCGGCAATTTCTTCAAACACATCCATTAAAGCCATTGCCCCATCTGTAGTAACTAAGCGTTGTTTATATTCTTTAAAACCATGAATCCCTTTGAAGTAATTGGTATAGTGGCGACGCATTTCAAAAATTCCAACGCGTTCTCCTTTCCATTCCATTGACCAAATTAAGTGATTTCTAGCGGCTTCAATACGGTCTTTCATCGTGGGTTCTGGTAAATGCTCGCCAGTTTTAAAATAATGTTTGATTTCGTTAAAAATCCATGGATAACCAATGGCAGCACGACCAATCATCATTCCGTCAAGACCATATTTATTTTTATATTCCAATGCTTTTTCGGGCGAATCAATATCTCCATTTCCAAAAATTGGCATGGTAATTCTCGGATTGTTTTTTACTCGGGCAATATGCGACCAATCGGAATGACCTTTATACATTTGAGCTCTCGTCCGGGCATGGACCGTCAAAGCTTGGACACCAATATCTTGCAGTCGTTCGGCTACTTCATCAATGTTGATGGAATTCTCATCCCACCCCAAACGTGTTTTTACCGTAACAGGAAGATTGGTACTACGAATAACCGCTTTCGTTAACCTTACCATTAAATCTACATCTTTTAAAACCCCCGCTCCGGCACCTTTACAAACCACTTTTTTCACCGGACAACCAAAATTGATATCCACCAAATCAGGCTGCACAGTTTCCACGATTTTGGCACTCATAGCCATGGCTTCTTCATCACCTCCAAAAATTTGAATACCTACAGGACGTTCATAATCAAAAATATCCAATTTCATTCTGCTTTTCATCGCATCACGAATCAATCCTTCGGATGATATAAATTCTGAGTACATCAAATCTGCTCCGTGTAATTTGCACAAGCGACGAAACGGCGGATCACTCACATCTTCCATTGGAGCAAGAAGCAGGGGAAAGTCGGGCAAGATGATGTTTCCGATTTTTGGCATTGGAATTAAATTTTGGGCAAAGATAGTTAAACCTGACAGGTTTACAAAAACCCTACTTGTTTTGCAGGTTTGAAATCCAAAACTTTACTTTATATTTGCGGATTAAATGCACTCAGCATTCGCATTAGAAATTGATAGATTACGAAGATGAAGAACATACGAAATTTTTGCATTATTGCTCACATTGACCACGGAAAAAGTACGTTGGCTGACCGTCTATTGGGAGCAACACAAACCGTAACGGCTCGTGAGGAGAAAGCACAATTGCTTGACAACATGGATTTAGAGCGTGAACGCGGAATTACCATTAAGAGTCACGCCATACAAATGGAATATGTTTATAAAGGTGAAAAATATATTCTGAATTTGATTGATACACCTGGACACGTTGATTTTTCCTATGAAGTTTCGCGGTCTATTGCGGCTTGTGAAGGAGCTTTATTGATTGTTGATGCTGCTCAAAGTATTCAAGCTCAAACCATTTCAAATTTATATTTAGCCTTAGAAAACGACTTGGAAATAATTCCTGTGTTGAACAAAGTGGATTTGCCAAGTGCCAATCCGGAGGAAGTGAGTGACGATATTATTGATTTATTAGGTTGCAAATTAGAAGATATTATTCATGCTTCGGGCAAAACCGGTTTTGGGGTAGAAAATATTTTGGCAGCGATTATTGAAAAAATTCCCGCTCCAAAAGGCATTAAAGACGAACCCTTACAAGCATTAATTTTCGACTCCCATTATAATCCGTTTCGAGGCATTGAAGTAATCTTTCGTGTAAAAAATGGTGAAATCCGAAAAGGTCAGAAAATTAAATTCATGGCCACCGGAAATGAATATTTTGCTGATGAAGTGGGTACCTTAAAGCTGAATCAAGTGCCAAAAGACGTGATTTCAACCGGAGATGTTGGCTATTTAATATCAGGAATAAAAGAAGCGAAAGAAGTAAAAGTAGGTGATACATTGACCGATGCTAAAAATCCTACGACAAATATGATTCAAGGTT
>JAKLIC010000045.1 GCA_022709825.1 Bacteroidota bacterium
TGTCGAAGGCTAAAAGCGGTACGAAAACGACATCTATTTTTGACACAGGGACTTCCAACCCATTAACAGGTTCCGGAATATTGTAGTTATTTTTTTTAATTTTAGTATTGTCCGTCAATAGGAAATGGGTCATTTCTCCGGTTTTAAAATCACTTTTAGCCAGCACAATTTCTTTGTCTTTACCGGCTAAAATTTGTAAAATAAATTCCGTATCAATCTCTTTTTGTTCCACAATTGACAGAAATAAATGGTAATATGTTTTGTTCCAAATGTCAACCTGTAAAAGATGGTTGGCTATGGCCAAGCTTTTTTCTTCTATTTCTTCCGCAGTAAGTTGTGCACGAAGCGATTTATATCGCGTCCGTAAATCAGATTTATTCATTGGATAAAAATAACAAAATTATTTTTCGTGGCCGCTCATTTGAAAATCTTAAATATCCAATTAACTTTGTTACATGAATAATCCTTCTTTAGCACTCCAACTTCAAACCTTGCCGGAAAATCCGGGGGTGTATCAGTATTATGATAAAGAGGGGAAAATTCTTTATGTAGGGAAAGCTAAAAACCTCAAAAAACGCGTTACTTCCTATTTCAATAAAACGCATGACAATGCCAAAACCAATGTATTAGTTCGTAAAATTGTTGAAATTAAACACATTGTTGTTTCTACTGAACAAGATGCTCTTTTGCTGGAAAATAATTTAATTAAAAAATTACAGCCCCGGTATAATGTACTGTTGCGGGATGACAAAACCTACCCTTGGATTTGCATCAAAAAAGAACCTTTTTCCCGTATTTTTTCAACCCGAAAAATGATTAAAGACGGTTCAGAGTATTTTGGTCCTTATACCAGTTTTAAAACGGTTCATACGTTGTTGGATTTAATAAAAGAGTTGTATCCGTTGCGAACTTGTCACTATGATTTGAGCGAAGCCAATATTAAAAGCAATAAATACAAGGTTTGTTTAGAATACCATATCGGTAATTGTAAAGGACCTTGTGAAGGTTTTGAACTGTTAGAAAATTATCAGAAACAAGTGGATGCCATTCGGCAAATTCTGAAAGGTAATTTTAAAGAAAGTTTAAAAGAGTTTAAGCTTAAAATGCATGAGTTGGCCGCCGCCATGCAATTTGAAGAAGCCCAAAAAATGAAGGAAAAGATAGGAGTTTTAGAAAACTATCAAGCCAAATCAACCATTTTGAATCCGAAGATTTCCAACATTGATGTTTTTTCCATTGTGTCAGATGAAACGATGGCCTATGTTAATTTTCTTCAAATTGCTCATGGAGCTATTATCCGTTCTTATACCTTGGAGTTGAAAAAGAAACTAGACGAAACGGATGAGGAGTTATTAGAATTGGCTGTTGTTGAATTACGCGAGCGATTTCATTTAACTTCCAAGGAACTTATTTTGCCTTTTGCCTTGGATTTTGGTGATAAGATAAACGTCACTGTTCCGCAAGTAGGCGATAAAAAGCAGATACTTGAGCTTTCTCAACGCAATGCCAAATACCATCGTTTGGAGCAACTTAAGCAAATTCAAATTGTAGATCCTGAACGGCATACCAACCGTATCATGGCTCAAATGCAAAAAGATTTGCGACTTTCAGTAGAACCTCGACATATTGAATGTTTTGATAATTCAAATATTCAAGGAACAAATCCCGTCGCGGCTTGTGTGGTTTTTAAAGATGGAAAGGCAAGTAAAAAGGACTATCGCCATTTCAACATCAAAACGGTAGTGGGGCCGGATGATTTTGCATCAATGGAAGAAGTAGTTTATCGCCGTTACAAACGCATGTTAGACGAAAACCAACTGTTGCCACAATTGATCATCATTGATGGCGGAAAAGGACAATTGTCTTCTGCCCTTAAAAGTTTAGATGATTTAGGCTTACGTGGAAAAATTGCTATTATCGGAATAGCCAAACGATTAGAAGAGTTGTTTTATCCCGGTGATACTGTTCCGCTGTATTTGGATAAAAAATCGGAAACCTTGAAAATTATACAACAACTGCGAAATGAAGCACACCGATTTGGTATTACTCATCATCGTGATAAACGGAGTAAATCTGCTTTGGAAACTTCTATAGAAACGATTCCGGGAATTGGTGAAAAAACCATGGTTACGTTAATTAAACATTTCAAAAGTGTTAAAAGAATAGCACAGGCAAGTGAAAATGAAATTTCAACGGTGGTTGGAGTAGCAAAAGCCAAAAAAATTTACGAATTTTACAAAGCAATAAATAAATAACTTGTTTTGAAGCGAGACGTTCGGGCCTTTTTGGTTGCTATTTTAACGCTTTTCCCTTTCTCTTTTTTGAGCATACCTACTCGAATCAGACCAATTGGGTTATGTTTATTATTGCTAATTCTATTCCTATTTCCTCTTACCTGTTTTTCGCAAGACACTCTTCCACGACCCAAAATCGGTCTTGTGCTTAGTGGAGGCGGTGCAAAAGGATTGGCTCATATTGGGGTTTTAAAAAAAATAGACGAAGCCGGAATAAAAATAGATTACATCGGCGGGACCAGTATGGGAGCAGTCGTGGGCGGTTTGTATGCTTCAGGCTATACCGGTATACAAATAGACAGTATTTTTAAAGCAGCCGATTATGATGCGATTATACAAGATTACACTCCGAGAGTTTCTAAAGATTACTACGAACGCGAAAATAATGATCGTTATGCGTTGACATTGCCCTTTAATAAATTCAAATTAGGGGTGCCGATTGCCCTTTCCAGAGGTTTGTATAATTATAATTTAATGACACGGTTGATGGATCATGTTCGTCATGAGCGTAATTTTAAAAAATTGCCCATTCCTTTTGTTTGTATGGCAACCGATATAGAAACAGGACAAGAAGTTTTGTTAGATCATGGTTTTTTATCTCAAGCAATTGTGGCTAGTGGTGCGTTACCGACATTGTATGCTCCGGTAATTATTGATGGTAGGTTTTTAATCGATGGTGGGGTTTTGAATAATTTTCCGGTAGAAGAAGTCAAGAATATGGGAGCCGACATTATCATTGGTGTTGATGTTCAATATGAATTGAAAGAAAGAGAGGAACTTACCGAGGCTACTAAATTAATGGTTCAAATATCTAATTTACAGATGATTAAGAAGATGGAGGAAAAAAAGCACCTCATCGATATTTACATCAAGCCCAGCATCAATGAATTTACGGTTGTCTCTTTTGATAAAGGGCCTGAAATTATAAAAATTGGAGAAGATGTTGCCATGGAATATATGGAAGCTTTTAAAAAATTGAGCACCAATTATAAAAGACCAACTACGGTGTTCCCAAAAAATGAAACGGATAGTATATACATCAGTTCTATCAAAATCAACCCACTTGAAAATTACACAAAATATTATATTCAAAGTAAATTAAGATTTAAACCAGGGCAAAAAATAAGCTATGCCGACTTAGTTAGGGGTATTGATTATTTAAATACTACTCAAAACTTCAGTTCGTTAAGTTATACGTTAGAAAAAGAAGAAGAAGGCGACCAATTAAATCTTTTTTTAGTAGAAAATCCGATGAAAACGTATTTAAAGTTAGGGCTTCATTATGACGGATTGTTTAAAAGCGGCATTTTAGTGAACTATACCAAGAAAAAATTATTATTTAAAAATGATGTTTTTTCCGCAGATGTAGTTCTGGGAGATAATTTTAGGTATTTCTTAGATTATAATGTTGATATTGGTTATAATTTGAGTGTTGGTTTAAATTCTAAATTTTATCAATTTAATCGAAATGTAAACACAAATTTTAGTGCATGGGATGTTTTAAGAGAAGCCGGTACTAATTCCATAAATATTGATTATAGAGATTTTACGAACCAATTATATCTCCAAACACTATTTGTCCAAAAATTTAGTGCGAAAATTGGGGTAGAGCTTATGAATCTTAAAATCCAATCAGAAACACTTTCTAATTCAACGGCTATTTTTGATAATGGCGATTATTTATCTGCTTTTGGAAATATGAATTTTGATTCCTTTGATAATAAATATTTTCCCAAAAAAGGATGGTATTTTAATGGGGATGTTCAGTCTTTTTTATATTCTTCCAGACATGAAGATATTTTTTTAATGCACACTATTTTCAAAGGAGAAGCGGCTTATGCTCAAAAATTATTCAGAAAAGGCTCGTTTGTTATAAAATCAGAGGGAGGTTTTACGGTTGGTGAGCAAAGCATTCCTATCTTAAACTTTTTTATGGGAGGGTATGGTTATAAACCATTTAACAATTTCAGGCATTTTTATGGGTATGATTTTGTTAGTTTGACCGGAAATAGTTATGTAATGGGCAGTTTAAGTTTTGATTATGAAATTTTCAAAAAAAACCATATTAATGTAGCGGCCAATTATGCTAATATTGGGTATGATATTTTTGTGAATGACGGTTGGTTAAAACTCCCCACGTTTTCAGGTTATTCCGTCGGCTATGGTTTGGAAACCCTGTTAGGCCCTGTCGAAATTAAACAAAGTTGGTCGCCCGAAACCAAAGATTCATTCACTTGGTTTGGCGTAGGTTTTTGGTTTTAATTTTACATATTATTTAATAAATTTTACGATATTTGTATATTATATAAAAAAAACAGCATAATGGTTATAATTCTAGGGTTGTTATTGGCTTTTGCATTAGGAATTATTGTGGGAATTAATATCAAGAAAAACAACTGAAATAATATCATTCTTCATGAATAAATCATTTTGGCGAGGGATGTTAGACTACCTCCATTTTCTTCAAAAGAGAAATCCGGAGTGATACTTTTGTTGAATCAGTTCACGAACTAATTCAATTATCCGTTTTTTATTAATTATCTAATTTTAAAACTATGCCATTTTATCATAAACTTGGAAATATTCCACCCAAACGTCATACACAATTTCGTAAACCAAATGGGGATTTGTATTATGAACAACTTTTCGGCACGGTGGGTTTCGACGGCATGTCGACTAATTCTTATCACGAACAACGACCTACCCAAGTAAAAGAAATTCGTTCACAATACAGTATCGCTCCCATAATTGCTAAATCTAACAATATTCAGTCCTACAAATTGAGTGGTTTTGATGTGGCACCTCAAGACGATTATTTGGAAAGCAGAAAAATTGTGCTTACCAATTCAGACTGTCACATCGTGTTAGCTGCTCCCAGAAAATCAACTACGGATTATTTTTATAAAAATACAGATTCCGACGAAATGATTTTCGTTCACAAAGGTTCCGGTAAATTGAGAACAATTTATGGAAATCTTGATTTTAAATATGGAGATTACCTTATCGTTCCCCGCGGTATTATATACAAAATTGATTTTGATACCGAAGATAACCGCTTGTTTATTGTAGAATCACACGCTCCAATTTATACACCTAAGCAATATCGCAATTGGTTTGGACAATTGTTAGAGCATTCTCCGTATTGCGAACGCGATATTCGTCGCCCGTATGAATTAGAAACAAATAATGAAAAAGGTGATTTTATCATCAAATTAAAAAAGAAAGACGAAATTTTTGAAATGGTATATGCTTCTCACCCTTTTGATGTTGTTGGGTATGACGGATACAATTATCCATATGCTTTTTCGATTCATGATTTTGAGCCTATAACCGGTCGTATTCATCTTCCACCACCCATACATCAAACTTTTGAAACAACGGCATTTGTTGTCTGTTCCTTTGTGCCCAGACTATATGATTATCATCCATTAGCTATACCGGCACCTTATAACCACAGTAATATTGATGCAGATGAAGTTTTGTATTATGTTGATGGTGATTTTATGAGTAGAAACGACATAAAACAAGGAAACATTTCCTTACATCCTGCCGGAATTGCTCATGGGCCTCATCCGGGAGCTGCGGAAAGAAGTATTGGAAAGAAAGAAACGCTAGAGTTAGCGGTAATGGTCGATACGTTCAAGCCTTTAATGGTAACAGAGGAAGCGATGAAAATAGCCGATGAAAACTATTTTCAAAGCTGGCTATAATAAGCGAATTATGTAATAAGCGAATGAGCGAATTCCTATCATACGCTGATCAATCAATACATATGATTTTCACAAATAGTTCAAAATATCAAAATAACCCAATTTTAAAAGAGTCATTTGAATTTGCTCTTATGGTTGTAAAATATTCCGAATTATTAGATGAAAACAGAAAATATGTTATTGCAAAACAATTAATTCGTTCGGGGACATCGGTTGGAGCAAATATTAAAGAAGCTCAAAATGCAGAAAGCAAAGGAGATTTTATTCATAAGCTCAAAATCTCTTTAAAAGAGGCAGATGAAACAGAATATTGGCTTTTTTTATGTGAAAATTTAGAAAATTACCCTAATCCGAAAGAGCTAATTGAAAAATTAAACGGGATTATAAAAATGTTAAACAAAATAATAAGCACTTCAAAAAACAAGGTTTAAGTGAAACAATTATTGAATAAGTGAATAACTAGAATTCACTCATTCGCTCATCAACTAATTATCAAATTATGGCAAAAGACGTAAAATCCGTTGAATACGGACTGGAAAAAATATTTGAAGGAGCACAAGACTTCCTTCCACTTTTAGGAACAGATTATGTTGAGTTTTATGTAGGAAACGCAAAACAATCGGCACATTATTACAAAACCGCATTTGGTTATCAATCACATGCCTATCGCGGATTAGAAACAGGATCAAAAGATTCCGTTAGTTATGTACTAAAACAGGATAAAATTCGATTGGTATTAACAACGCCATTAACGAGTAGTTCACCTATCAATGAACATCTTGCTAAACATGGAGATGGAGTGAAAGTGATTGCTCTATGGGTGGAAGATGCCCGTTCAGCATGGGAAGAAACCACTAAGCGAGGGGCTAAATCATTTATGGAACCAACCGTTGAAAAAGATGAACATGGCGAAGTTGTCCGTTCCGGAATCCATACCTATGGAGAAACGGTTCACATCTTTGTAGAAAGAAAAAATTACAACGGAGCCTTTTTACCCGGTTTTGTAGAATGGAAATCAGAGTACAATCCGGAGCCACTTGGATTAAAATATGTAGACCATATGGTAGGGAATGTCGGTTGGGGTGAAATGAACCAATGGGTAAAATGGTATGAAGATGTGATGGGATTTGAAAATTTCCTTTCTTTCGATGATACACAAATTCACACCGAATATTCTGCCTTGATGAGTAAAGTAATGAGTAATGGTAATGGAAGAATAAAATTCCCAATTAATGAGCCTGCAAAAGGGAACAAAAGATCTCAAATTGAAGAATATATTGATTTTTATGAAGGTTCCGGAGTTCAACATTTAGCTGTTGCCACAGATGACATTATTAAAACCGTTGCCGGATTAAAAGCCCGTGGAGTAGAATTTCTTCCGCCTCCACCACAAGCTTACTATGATGATATTCCTCGTCGTTTAGGTGTTCATATGGATATGATGAAAGAAGATATTAAAGAATTACAAAGACTTTCCATATTAGTAGATGCGGACGAAGACGGTTATTTATTACAGATTTTTACCAAGCCTGTTGAAGACCGACCCACGTTGTTTTATGAAATTATTCAACGAATGGGAGCTAAAGGATTTGGAGCAGGTAACTTTAAAGCGTTATTTGAGAGCATAGAAAGAGAGCAAGCTTTAAGAGGAACGTTATAAAACCACCTGAAAATTACAGATAATGAAATTTTTGACCTATAAACTGCTATTTTTTTACAAATATTTAGTTAAAGTTGAATTTTCATTAAAAATAATATAACTAACAGATTACCTTTGCACTCGCAAAAGAGGGAGTGGTTACCTTCTTAGTGTAATATAAATTTTTCATAATTTATAGTTTTTTGGTTAGTTAATAGCATACAACCCAATCGGTAACGGTTGGGTTTTGTGTTTTATATCGCGAAACTTCAGCATTGGTTGAGCACTTCTCCCCCTTTTTTCCAACTCTTAAAAAAATATTAAAGTCCTTCCTTTTTTTGAGGTCTTTTTTAGTTTTAGTACATTTGGAACAGAAATTGATTTATCTGAAGAAAATCAAGCACTACTATGAAAAAGTTATTTTTATTTGTTATATTCTTTTCGACTGTCAGTTTCGATTCTTCTCCAACATTACAACCGAAAAAAGAAGATGCTTTTGAAGTTGGGGAATGGTTTAAGTTTCGTATCCATTACGGCTTAATCAATGCCGGTTATGCGGAATTAGAAGTAAAAGAAGCAGTTAGAAACAATAAAAAGGTTTTTCATGCCAAGGGACGGGGTTATACCGTTGGAATGACAAAATTCTTCTTTGAAGTGGAAGATGATTACCAAAGTTATTTTGACAAAGAATCGGGGAATCCCTATCAATTTGTACGAAAAATAGATGAAGGCGGTTATACAAAAAATCAGGAAGGGTTTTTTAATCATAAATCAAAAACCATTTTAGTAAAGGATTACAAGAAAAAAACTGAAAAAACCTTTGAAGTTCCTGATAATACCCAAGACATTTTATCTACCTTTTACTATTTACGAAATCACCCTAATGTTGACAAACTGAAAGTGGGTGAGTCAATTAATGTTGATATGTTTTTTGATGATGAAACGACTAAATTTAAGTTGAAATTTATTGGTCGTGAAGATTTAAAAACTAAATTTGGGGTAATTTCCACAATGATATTCAGACCCTATGTTCAGGCCGGTCGTGTTTTTAAAGAGCAAGAGAGCTTAACTGTTTGGATATCAGATGATGACAATAAATTACCCGTTCGAATTAAAGCCAGTTTAGCTGTAGGTTCAATAAAAGCAGATTTGGAACAATTCAAGGGCCTAAAACACACATTTACCGTTAAAGCAAAACCGTAATGAATTCAACAGCACACAAAGAAATTTTAGAACAGATAGAGCAAAAATTTCAGGCGATAAATCAAAAAACTGATACACATTTAGAAGGACTTTTGTGGGCAAAACCAATAACCTATTGGGATTATATCCAAACGGATGCCTTGCTTAATCTTCAAACCCAACGAACAACTTTACCGGATGAAATGGTATTTATTATGTACCATCAAGTGAATGAATTATTGTTTAAAATGATTCTTTGGGAAATTGAACAACTCTGCCAAACCGAGCAACCTGAAACAGCTTATTTCACCGAAAAATTAATGAGAATCAGTCGTTATTTCGATATGTTAACAACCTCTTTTACCATTATGAAAGAAGGAATGGATGTTGAACAATACATGAAATTCAGAAATACGTTAACACCCGCCAGTGGTTTTCAAAGTGCTCAATACCGATTTATTGAATTTTCCTCAACTGATTTGATTAACTTGATTGATTACCGTTTTAGAGCAACGATAGATAGAAATACGCCTTTTGAATATGCTTTTGAACATTTGTATTGGCAAGCAGCCGGGAAAGATTACCAAACCGGCGAAAAATCTTTTTTAATTTTAGAGTTCGAACGAAAATATAAAAAGGAATTTTTGCGTTTTATGGAAGAATACAACACCACTAATTTGTGGCGGAAATTCAAACAATTACCTGAAAACGACCAAAAAAACGAGGCTTTAGTTACTGCGATGCGACATTATGATTACACCGTCAACATAACTTGGGTAATGGGTCATTATCATGCAGCAAAAAAATATATTGAAAGCGGACACGGAACCGGAGAAGCAACAGGAGGCAGTGATTGGAAAAAATACATGTTGCCCAAATACCAACGAAGAATTTTCTTCCCTGAACTATGGACAGCTGAGGAATTGGCCACTTGGGGAGAAAAAGAAAGTATATAATTGATTTAAAGAAAAAACATTGAAATTTAAAATAGTAACGATATCTCTAATCACTTTACTCTTATTCGCCTGCGAAGAAAAAGATAAAAAAGTTGTTCCTAAAGAAGTTATTAAAGAAGAGCCAATCATTGTTGAGTTTGGGTTTACGTACAATGATTATTTAGTAGTTCAAGATACAG
>JAKLIC010000046.1 GCA_022709825.1 Bacteroidota bacterium
ATCTTCCAATTGGGTAAGCATTTTAGCTTTATTTGTTTTGATGCTATTTCCCCAAACAAAAGTATATCTGTTTGCTTGTGCTTCTATTTTTGTGCCATCAGTATAGATTTGTTTCAACGAAATAAACCCTTCTGATGCCAACATTAAAACCACTTGTTTGAAAATTTCTTTAAAACTGTCTTTAAGTTTGTTGCTTCTGAATCGATTGATGGTATTGTGGTCTACTATGGTCATTCCCGTTAGCCACATAAAATTGATGTTCTCTCTGATGGCTAATTCAATTTTTCGCGAAGAATAAGTGTTAGTCATGTATGCATACAACATCACTTTAAGCAACATTTTTGGGTGATAAGCAGGATTTCCTTCCTTACTGTAGGCTTTTAATAAAGGTTGAATGTTTATTGACTCCACAACTTGGTCAACTACTCGAACGGGATGTTTCTCTGAAATAAAGTCGTCAAACGAATAAGGTAAAAGTGTGGTTTGACGTTGATTGTAGTGTTTGAAATTCATGTCTAATTATCTGTAAATCAGATATAAAAATACAGAATATTGCCATTTTATGCAAGAAAATTACATAAAAAAAACCGTCTCAAGTTGTGAGACGGCTTCGTATTTTAGTAATCTTCGTCGTCGTCGTCATCCTCATCAGAGGGTTCATCGTCATCATCGTCCTCGTCGTCAGAGCCGCCGGAATCTTTTAATAAATCTACTTCCGTATCATCGTCAGATGGAGCATCGTCATCTTCTTCATCAACATCCACTTCATCGATATCATCATCTAAATCAAGACCTTTAACCGGTGCAATAGTTTCAACTTCTACATCTAAATCTTCATCTTCTTCAAAGTTTTCAATTCGTGTAGCTAGTTTTTTACTCACTTTAACCAAGTAAATAGTGTCTTCCGTGCGAACTTCAACGGCTTCAATTAATTCGTTTTGGGCATTTCTAAATCGAATAATATCAGAATCTTCATAGCCATCAGGAAATTTTTCCACAAGCATGGATAAGATATCGTTTGTCAGTTTGGCATAATCAACAATAATTCTTCTCATAAAAAAATCAATTATAAATCAAGTAAGTAAGCAAATATTAATGGAGCTACAATGGTAGCATCAGATTCGATAATAAATTTGGGTGTATGAATGTCTAATTTACCCCAAGTTATTTTTTCGTTTGGAACAGCACCTGAGTAGGAGCCATAACTTGTGGTTGAATCGGAAATTTGGCAAAAATAACTCCAAAATGGAATATCATGCATTTCCATATCCTGATACAACATAGGAACTACACAGATTGGAAAATCTCCTGCAATACCACCTCCAATTTGAAAGAAACCAACTCCTTTACCACCGGAATTTTTTGGATACCAATCAGCTAACCACATCATGTATTCAATGCCACTTTTCATTGTAGTGGGTTTGAATTCTCCTTTGATGCAATAGGAAGCGAAAATATTACCCATTGTACTGTCTTCCCAACCGGGAACAACAATTGGAAGGTTTTTTTCAGCAGCGGCTACCATCCAAGAATCTTTTGGGTCGATTTCGTAGTATTGTTTTAAAACTCCTGAGTTTAACATTTGGTACATGAATTCATGAGGAAAATAACGCTCTCCTTTTGAATCGGCATTATTCCAAATATCAAACAGATGCGATTGTAATCTTCTAAAAGCTTCTTCTTCCGGAATACAAGTGTCAGTAACTCTGTTGTAATGATTCTCCAGCAAGTCCCATTCTTCTTGTGGACTCAAATCTCGATAATTAGGAACTCTCTTATATGAATTATGAGCAACTAAGTTCATAATATCTTCTTCTAAATTTGCTCCGGTACAAGAAATAATGTGCACTTTGTCTTGGCGAATCATTTCTGCCAATGATTTTCCTAACTCGGCGGTACTCATCGCACCGGCAAGCGTAATCATCATTTTTCCGTTTTCAAGCAAATGTTGTTCATATCCTTTAGCGGCATCGACAAGTGCTGCAGAATTGAAATGAAGATAATTTTTCTCAATAAATTGACTAATAGGTCCTTTGCTCATTTATATTTTATATTTTATTAACTGTTTTAAGTTGGTTCAAAGAAAAACTTTTTTTATGAAAAGACAAATACTTTTATCAAACAAAAAATATTATTTTTTTTCATAGCCTAAAATGGATAATACTTGTTCGGCACTTTGTTGTTCTGAAAATACTTCCGTAGCCAAAATACCATTTTCATCTCTGTCAATCAAAATATGTTTGGGTTGCGGAATCAAACAGTGGTGTAATCCACCAAAACCGCCAATAGTTTCCTGATAGGCACCTGTATTAAAAAATCCGATATATAATGGTTTTTCTTTGTTATATTTAGGTAAATAAACCGCATTCATGTTTTGTTCGGAATTGTAATAATCATCGCTATCACATGTTAACCCACCTAATAAAACTCTTTCGTAGGTGTCGTTCCATCGGTTGATAGCCAACATGACAAAACGTTTGTTGATTGCCCATGTATCAGGTAAAGTAGTGATGAAAGAGGAATCAATCATATTCCATTTTTCACGATCATTTTGTTGTTTTTGGTACAAAACCTGGTAAATTGCTCCACCACTTTCACCCACGGTAAACGAACCGAATTCAGTAAAAATATTAGGCACATCAACTTCTGCTTCTTCACATGATATTTTAATTTGATTGATAATTTCATCAATCATATATTGGTAATCATATTCAAAAGCTAATGAATTTTTAATTGGAAATCCACCACCAATATTTAAACTGTCTAATGTAGGACATTCTTTTTTTAATGCTACATAAACTTTTAAACATTTCAACAACTCATTCCAGTAATAAGCCGTATCACGAATGCCGGTATTGATAAAAAAGTGAAGCATTTTAAGTTCTACTTTTTTATTTTCTTCAATTTGTTTTCTGTAGAAAGGAAGAATGTTTTTATAACCAATCCCTAAACGGGAAGTATAAAACTCAAATTTTGGTTCTTCTTCCGCGGCAATTCTAATTCCAATTTTGAATTTTCCATCAATTTTGTCTTGCAACAAATCTAATTCTTCATAATTATCGATTATTGGAATTGTTTTGTTATGCCCACCATTGATTAATTTGGCGATATTTTCGATGTATTGTTCTCTTTTAAAACCATTACAAATTACATAGGTATTTTTGTTGATTTTACCTTCAGCCATTAAACTTTCAACAATATTAATATCAAAAGCAGAGGAAGTTTCAATATGAATATTATTTTTAAATGCTTCATTCATGATGAAACTAAAGTGAGAACTTTTTGTACAATAGCAATAATAATACTTGGCTTCGTATTTATTTTTCTCCATGGCTTTTCTAAACCAACCTTTTGCTCGATTGATATTGCTAGAAATTTGAGGCAAATAAGTAAACTTTAACGGAGTACCATATTGTTCAACAATTTTCATCAAATCGATATGATGAAATTGAAGGTTGTCTTTATTTAATGTAAATTCTTCTTGTGGAAAGTAGAACGTTTGATTGATTAGGTCGAAATATTTTGTATTCATTTAGGTTTCAATAATTTAGATTAAAAGTAAAGTAAAAAACTAAGAATCTAATTTTCAAACCCGAATATTTGCAAAAATAATTTGCAGTTTTTCATGAAAAAGGAAATTACTATCTGATATGTCTAAACTTAAAGAATATATTTTATTCAAAGAATTATTTAAAAATCGTTGGAAAGCCCTATTAATACAGTAAGTATCTAGAAGAAACACATTTTTATTTTGACTATTTTTCATTAAGGCAAATGTAAAAAATATTATTAGCGAAATACAAACCTTTACTTAAAAAAATAGTTAACATTTATAATCTTCAAAAGCATTAATAATCCACTCATTTTCAGCATATTGATTAATTTTTATTTTTCCAATTCCGTCTAATAAGGCAAATTGAATTTTTCCATATTCATTTTTTTTGTCATGTATCAATAAATCCATGATGGGCTGTAAGTCATTTTCTTCAAAATCGATAGGTTCAAAAATAGCTTGAATACCCGATTTAATTTGACTGTATTCTTCTCTTGAAATTAACTCTTTTTGCATTGATATATAACTTTCTAAAATCATTCCCGCAGCAATTGCTTCACCGTGTAGAAGAGTCTTTTTTGTTGAACTTTCCAAAAAATAACTTTCAATGGCATGACCCAAAGTATGCCCGAAATTCAAGGCTTTTCGTATTCCATTTTCCGTTGGATCCTGACTTACGATAGCGTTTTTGATTACAACAGAATGGTAAATTAAGTCATCTAAATCTTCGGTTGTGAAATCGTTTAAATTTAAAAATTTCTCCCAATAGGATTTGTCAAAAATGAGTCCGTGTTTTAACATTTCTGCCAATCCGGAACGCATTTCGTTTTGAGGTAATGTTTCTAAATAAGTTGAATCTATCAATACAGCTTTAGGCGAATTTATAACGCCAATTTGATTTTTTAAATTAGCTAAATCTACTCCGTTTTTTCCTCCAATAGAGGCATCAACCATTGCCAATAAAGTGGTTGGTATATTAATAAAATCGATTCCTCTTTTAAATGTTGAAGCAACAAAACCGCCTATATCCGAAATTACACCGCCACCTAAATTAAAAAGTAGAGATTTTCTATCGCCACCTAATTCGGTCAAAGAATGCCATAATTGAACGCACGTATCGATGGTTTTATGACTTTCTCCTGATTCAATTTCGATTATTTCAATTTCTAAATCTGTTGCTATATGAGCCAAAAAATGAGATAAACAATTTGCATAAGTATTTGAATCAACCAAAACAAAAAGTTTAGAATAGTTTTTTTCTTCTAAATAAGAATTTAGAAAAATATACCCATTTTGATTGAAATTGATTGAATAACCAGTGGCTTGTATTTTTTGCATAATAATAAAAGAAGTTAACAAACGTATTTGTTGGATATTATTGTATTATAATTATTTGTACAAATTAAGTCAAAAAAATCATTAAATTCTCAAACACTCCTTATCTTTGCTGTATTATTTTCAATAAATGATGGAAAAAATCTTCGACAATACCCAAGTTGCTTTTTCTCTTAAAAGTGATTCTGAATTAGATAGAGCTTATTTTTTATTCAAACTCATTGACAACGAGCCGTTAGTGCGGATCGGAACAGCAGTGACAAATTTTGCTTTAAAAGCACATTTGCCGGTGGAAGGCTTAATCAGAGCTTCTGTTTTTGATCATTTTTGTGGCGGAGTCAGTGAAGATGACTGTATGCCCGTCATGGAAAAAATGTTCACTAAAAAAGTTTGTTCAGTATTAGATTATTCTGTGGAAGGTAAAGAAGATGAGCATCAATTTGATGCGGCTATGAAAAAAACGCTGAAAATCATAGAATTTGCAAAACTTAAAGATGCAATTCCGTTTGCAGTTTTTAAACCAACCGGGTTTGGACGACTTGATCTTTATACTAAAGTAGGAAGAAAAGACCCACTCAATTTTGAAGAACATCAAGAATGGGATAGAGTCGTTGCTCGTTATGAAGCCGTTTGTAAATTGGCCTTTGAAAAGGACGTTTCTTTATTAATTGATGCAGAAGAAAGTTGGATGCAAGATGCTGCCGATGAATTGGTAACTAAAATGATGCAAAAATATAATAAAGAAAAGGCAATCATTTTTAATACTATTCAATTATATAGATGGGATAGACTTGACTTTCTTAAAAAATTACATGAACAAGCAAAACGGGAAGGTTTTTATATCGGAATGAAATTGGTTCGTGGGGCTTATATGGAAAAAGAGAATCAGCGTGCGGAGGAAAAAGGATATAAAACCCCAATCTGTGCTACTAAAGAAGAATCAGATAAAATGTATGATGACACGTTGGCTTACATGCTAGATAATATCAATCAGATGGCTGTTTTTGCAGGTACACATAACGAGTTGAGTTCCTATAAATTGATGCAACTGATGGCAGAAAAAGGGCTGTCAAACAATGATAACAGAATTTGGTTTGGTCAATTGTATGGAATGAGTGACAATATCAGTTATAATTTAGCGGCAAATGGTTACAATGTTGCAAAATATTTACCATTTGGTCCGGTTCGCGATGTGATGCCCTACTTAATTCGAAGAGCAGAAGAAAATACTTCCGTTGCCGGTCAAACCAGTCGTGAATTGATGTTAATAAAAAAAGAACGTGAGCGTCGAAAATTACAGGACGATTAAAATATAAAAAGACACAAACCTTATGATTTGTGTCTTTTTTTTATGAATTAATTTAACCTTAAAATTTATTCTCTACTTCGGCTGCATTCAGCATGAAATAGTGTAAATCGGTATTTTTGATAAATGGTTTTAAGTTTTCACTTCCCGGACCAAACATGGCTAATTCTGTATAATCTGCCGAGTGGTCCATGCTAATCCAACCAACGGATGTTCGTGATTTTTGCATTTCAGCAAAAGCTTTATAAGGAAGATTTTTGTAATTGTACAAACCGCTATCCTCTTTTTTCAATCCTTCATAATAGCTTAAAATAGTTTTTGCTTCCTCATCATTTAATGCAAAACCGTTAGCAAATTCAATTCTTTCTTTCACTTGAGAGAGAGTAGAATTTGGATTAAAACCATTTAATATCCATTCGTTGGTGTGTTTAAAATGTTGAATACTGTCAAAATGGTCGTTTGAAGTACTACCATAAATAATTCCGGGATTGGCATTACCATGGTCTGATGTGATGATAATTAAGGTATTGCTGTCTTTTTCTGCAAAATCAATAGCCACTTTTATGGCTTCATCAAAGGCAACTTGATCATATAATAATCCGGCAATATCATTGGCATGAGCTGCCCAATCTACTTTTCCTCCTTCTACTTGCAAAACAAATCCTTCTTTATGATTTTTCATCCGGTCAATAGCTTTTTGAGTCATTTCAGCTAGCGTTGGAACAGCGTTGCTTAAATCCTTGACATTTTCTCTATCAATGGTATAAGGAAGTCCATCTTCATAAAAAACACCTAAAATAGGTTTGTCGTTTGCTGTAGCTAACATTTCATTACGGGTTTTAACTACTTGATAGCCATTTGATTCATAAGCACTAAAAACATCTTTTTTATCACTTCTTAAGGAACTATCAAAATATTGTAGACCGCCACCCATCAACACATCAAATTTTATTTTCAAATAACTTTCAGCAATTTCCGGTTGACTGTTTCTGCTTTTACTGTTCGCACAAAATCCGGCAGGTGTTGCGTGAGTAATTGGAACAGTAGTGACACAACCGGCCATTTTACCAGCTTTTTTAAATTTCTGCCATATTGGAAGATATTCTTCACCATTTACTCCAATATTTAATGATCCATTTTTCACACGGAAACCGCTTCCCCAAGAGGAACTGGCAGCAGCAGAATCAGTAACAATAGATGAGGCAGAAGCCATGTCCATCAAAGCACGATTTACTTTGTTTTCTCGATATAAATTTAACCAATTTGAACCTTTACCGGTTTTTCTATTTAAATAAATATCAGCCATGTTTAACGTTCCGGAACTCATTCCGTCACTCACTAATACAATAATATTTTTGGTTTTCTTCCCTTTTAAGGTTGTAGAAATATCCGGATGTTGAGCAATAGTTTCAAATGGATTCAAAAAAGCAGAACCTAACGTAAAGAGTGTTCCGTTTCTGAAAAATTTTCTTCTGTCCATGTATTTTTTATTTTAAAGAATTCAAATATAAAAAAACAAAGGAATGAAAGTGTTAATTTGAAATTAAAAACACATTAAATAAAAAAAGCCGGAAAATAATTCCGACTCTTTCAAGGTTGGGTTAGTTAATTTATAAAAAGGTGATTTCAATTTGGCCACGAACTAAATCTACAAATGTTTCCCGTTCGCGAATCAAATGTCCTTTTCCTTCATACCAAAGTACTTCGGCAGGACGAAAACGTGAATTATAATTAGAGGACATCGAAAAACAATATGCTCCGGCATTTCTAAAACACAAAACATCTCCTTCTTTAATTTCCGCTATTCTTCG
The DNA here is from genome assembly GCA_022709825.1 of Bacteroidota bacterium. Lineage (GTDB taxonomy): Bacteria > Bacteroidota > Bacteroidia > Flavobacteriales > Flavobacteriaceae > Flavobacterium. Next base: position 8,006 of record JAKLIC010000046.1, read on the forward strand.
GTTATTGGCAAACGTGTCGGTTTCGCAAATATAGCCTACTACTGAATAAAAACGTTCTTTCCCTTTTGGATTGGAAATGTTTTCAATATGATGATAGGAGCCATACAACATTGGTCTTATTAAATGATTAAAGCCGCTATCAATTCCAGCAAATACTGTTGATGTTGTTTGTTTTACGACATTTACTTTAGCAAGAAAAAAGCCGGCTTCACTCACTAAAAATTTTCCGGGTTCGAATGCTAAAGTTAACGGGCGACCATATTCTTTTTCGAATTGATTGAATCGTTTGGATAGTTTTTTACCCAATTCTTCCACATTAGTTTCAATATCGTCTTTTTTATAAGGAACTTTAAAACCACTTCCAAAATCAATAAAATCTAATGTTTTGAAATGTTTTGCTGTTTCAAATAAAATTTCAGCAGCATAGAGAAACACTTCAATATCTAAAATATCAGAACCGGTGTGCATATGAATACCATTGATATGCATATGTGTATTATCAATTATTCGCAATAGATGTGGCAATTGATGTATGGAAATACCAAATTTACTGTCTATATGACCAACAGAAATATTTGTGTTTCCGCCAGCCATCACGTGCGGATTAATTCGAATACAAACCGGAATAGACGGATGTTTAGTTCCAAATTGTTCTAAAATTGATAAATTATCAATATTAATTTGGACTCCTAAAGCCGCTACTTCTTCAATCTCATCCATTGAAACACCATTTGGTGTAAAAATGATTTGTGCGGGTTTAAATCCGGCAGCTAAGCCTAACTTAACTTCCTGAATGGATACAGTATCTAGACCGGCACCAATTTTGTGAAACAGCTTTAAGATGGATATATTAGACAATGCTTTTGCTGCATAATTGATTTGCAGCCGTTCCACTTTTGAAAAGGCATTTGCTAACCGTGTATATTGTGACTCAATTTTGGTAGCGTCATAAACATAAAGCGGACTTCCAAATTCATCTGCTAATCCAACTAATTCTGAGCTATTCATTTTATTTTTTTAGCAAAGGTATTGTGGTGAAATTGATATTACAAGAAATAAGAAATCAATAACAAATAATAACAATATGTTATATTTGTAACAATTAATAAATTGATTTGAGTTTTATACTTTTTCCATATATAGTAATTTGGCATTTTTGTATTCAATAAAATTCAAAATGTAGTAACTTTTCAGATTTAGTTTGTTATTTTTGTTGCACTTTTTTAACAGACAAACGCATTTCGATTATGAATATACACGAATATCAAGGAAAAGAAATTTTGGCCAGTTATGGCGTACGAATTCAACGTGGAATCGTTGCAAACAGTCCGGTAGAGGCCGTTGCAGCAGCGAAACAATTAACTGCAGAAACCGGAACCGGTTGGCACGTCATTAAAGCCCAAGTTCATGCCGGTGGACGCGGTAAAGGCGGCGGAGTGAAGTTGGCCAAAAACTTGCAACAAGTGGAAGAGTTGGCTGAACAAATCATCGGGATGCAATTAATTACTCCTCAAACACCACCGGAAGGAAAAAAAGTACATAAAGTTTTAGTAGCTGAGGATGTTTATTATCCCGGGGAAAGTGAAACTTCAGAATTTTAT
>JAKLIC010000047.1 GCA_022709825.1 Bacteroidota bacterium
CTCGATTTATTGACATCATAAATGTCTTTGGCCGACATTTTCATGCCAAGTGATTTCATTTCTTTTTCGTTCATACCTTCTAATAAAGAGGGAATCCACATGCCCCCTTGTTGAGCAAAAGTGGAAAAAGAAAGAAATAATAGGAGTAAGCGTAAAAATTTCATAGGACTAAATTTATGTATTCGATTAGTTTACAATATATTTCATGATTTTTCGCTTGTGAATGGCGAAATCGTTTGCAATATACAATTTTTGAGCCGCATCATTATGTGTTTCTACCTCCAAATAGATGATTTTTAACGATAATTTAGCAGCTTCTTGTTGAATAAAAGCAATTGTTTCTTTTCCAATTCCTTTGCCACGAGCGTTTTCTCTGATGTATAATTCATCTAAAAAGGCAATTTTACCCTGGTATTCAAAACTGAAAACATAGGTTAGAATTACATAACCAACAATTTCATTTTGATATAAAATTAGCCAAGCTTTTCCCAGATTTTCGTCTGTAAGGAATTGATTAAAGAGTTTTCTGGAAATTTCGATGTCAAATGGGTAATTGTCAATGCGATAGAATTCGCCCATCAATTGAATGATGTTTTCAATATCGGAAATAGAGATTGGATTATAAGTGGTCATTTTCAATATGCTTCAAAATAACGGCAGTTGCTCCTTTATTCATTTGTACAAAAGTGCTACAAATATGTCCTTTTTCATGACGAATGTCACGATTCAAAATTAAATTTGAGAAGGCATTATTTAACTCATTTTGACTTGAAATTGAAACACAGCCTTCTAAGCCCACTAAAGCTGTTGCTTCAGCAAAATGAGTATAATTTGGTCCGATTACAATTGGAATACCAAAAGTGGCCGGTTCCAAAATATTGTGAACACCCGGGTTTCCATATCCTCCGCCAATATATGCAATATCAGCGTAACTATAGATTTTGGTTAAGATGCCAATGGTGTCTATAATTAAAACAGCATATTCGTTTAATTTTTTACTGTCTTTTTCAGAAAATAAAATTACACTTTTGGAGATTGATTTTTTTAATTCTTGAATTTGTTCCGATTTTATATTATGAGGAGCAATAATGAATTTTACGTTTTCAGATGATTGATTGATGAAATTCACCAATAATTCTTCATCTTTTGGCCATGAACTTCCAATAACTATTGTAGTTGTGTTTTTTTTAAATTCTTCAATAAAACCCAAAGAATTGTCTCTTTCTAAAATCGAAACAACGCGATCAAAACGGGTATCGCCGGAAATTTTGACATTTTGATAACCCAGCGATTGCAATAATTTTTTTGAGGATTCATTTTGTACAAAAAAATGCTCAAATGTTTGGAGACAATTTCTGTAAAATCCACCATACCATTTAAAAAACACTTGATTTTCTCTTAGAATTCCTGAAATTAAATAGGTTTTAGTCTTTTGTTTTTTAAGTTCATTCAAATAGTTTGGCCAATATTCATATTTAATAAAAAACACTAATTCAGGATGAGTTAATTCTAAAAATAGTTTTGCATTTTCCTTTGTATCTAAAGGCAAATAAATAGTGAGGTCAGCAACAGAATTGTTTTTTCTGACTTCAAATCCGGAAGGAGAAAAAAAGGTGACAATTATTTTATGAGAAGGAAATTTGATTTTGATTTTTTCCACCACCGGAAGACCTTGCTCAAACTCGCCTAATGAGGCAGCGTGAAACCAAATTGTCTTGTCATTCGTGGAAATATTATGTTTCAGGGTTTCAAAAATATTTTTTCTCCCTTCTACAAAAAGTTTCATTTTCGGATTAAAAACAGCACTGATTTTTAATAAGAATCCTGCGAAATGAACCAATATATTATATAAAAAAAACATAGACTAATAATTGTGTCGCTAAAATACATCACTTTGTAGAATTTTCATTGTTATAACTTCTTAAATAATTACTTTTGTTCTATTATTTAAGGTGTAAAATGTGCCATGCCTTTTAAACCTTAAACTTTTAAACTTTAAACAAAAGAAAAAGTGATGCGTAAACTTCAAATGGTTGACTTAAAAAGTCAATACGATAAAATTAAAACCACCGTTGATGCTTCAATTCAAGAAGTTTTGGATACAACAACCTATATTAACGGTCCTAAGGTTCACGAATTTCAAAAAAATTTAGAAGAATATTTAGACGTAAAGCATGTAATTCCTTGTGCAAACGGAACCGATGCACTTCAAATTGCCATGATGGGATTGGGTTTGCAACCCGGTGATGAAGTAATAACGGCCGATTTTACTTTTGCAGCAACCGTGGAAGTGATTGCGTTATTACAATTAACACCTGTTTTGGTTGATGTTGACTTAGTGAATATGAATATATCGCTTGAGGGAATTAGAAAAGCAATTACTCCAAAAACAAAAGCAATTGTTCCTGTTCATTTGTTTGGAAGAGCCGCCAATATGGAAGCCATTATGCAAATTGCAAATGAACATAATTTATATGTTATTGAAGATAATGCTCAGGCGATTGGAGCCAATTGTCGTTTTTCTGATGGAACTAAAAAGAAAGCCGGAACGATTGGTCATGTTGGAGCTACCTCTTTTTTCCCATCAAAAAATTTAGGTTGTTATGGTGATGGAGGAGCAATTTTTACAAACGATGATGAGTTAGCTCATACCATACGAGGAATTGTTAATCATGGGATGTATGTTCGATATCATCATGATGTAGTAGGTGTAAATTCAAGATTAGATAGTATTCAAGCGGCAGTATTGAACACAAAATTATTTTTATTAGACGAGTATAATGCCGCACGTCAAAATGCTGCACGAAAATATTCAAAAGCATTTGAAGGGCATAAAAATATTATTGCACCAACTATTTGTGATGTTTGTGATTGTCATGTTTTTCATCAATATACGTTGAGAATTATTGACGGCGACCGTAATGGTTTAATGGATTATTTACTTAGCAAAGGAATACCGTGTGCTATTTATTATCCAATTCCCTTGCATTTGCAAAAAGCTTATATCGATTCGCGATATAAAGAAGAAGATTTTCCAATCACCAATCAATTAGTGAAAGAAGTAATTTCACTGCCAATGCATACAGAATTAGACGACGAACAAATTAAATTTATAACTGATTCTGTTTTAGAATTTTTTAACTAATTTTAAAGTATCAGCCTTTATCAATTAACCTTTAACCAAACAAAATGAAAGTATTAGTAACCGGAGGCCTTGGATTTATTGGTTCTCACACTGTTGTAGAATTACAAAATGTAGGTTTTGAGCCTATAATAATAGATAATTTGTCAAATTCATCGATTGAAGTTTTAGATAGAATAACAACTATTACCGGAAAAAAACCGCTTTTTGAACAAATGGATTTACGTGATAAAGCAGCTGTTCAACAGTTTTTCAAAAAGTACCAGGATGTTTCAGGTGTCATTCATTTTGCGGCTTCAAAAGCTGTAGGTGAAAGCGTAGAGAATCCATTATTGTATTATGAAAACAACATTAATACGTTAGTTTATATTTTACAAGAATTACAACAAAAACCGGAAGCAAATTTTATCTTCAGTTCATCTTGTACTGTTTACGGTCAAGCCGAAAAAATGCCAATCACAGAAGATGCCTCGGTTCAACCGGCAATGTCTCCTTATGGAAATACAAAACAAATAGGAGAAGAAATTATAACGGATGTTACCAAAGTATCTTCAATTAACGCTATTTTATTGCGTTATTTCAATCCTATAGGAGCTCATCCAACGGCAGAAATAGGTGAATTACCAATTGGTATTCCACAAAATTTAGTGCCGTTTATTACGCAAACAGGAATTGGTTTACGTAAAGAATTATCCGTTTATGGGGATGATTATCCAACTCTTGATGGCACGGCAATTCGCGATTATATTCATGTAGTGGATTTGGCTAAAGCTCACGTGGTTGCTTTACAACGATTAATTGAAAAAAAGAATTTATCTAAAATAGAAACCTTTAATTTAGGAACGGGAACAGGAAGTTCGGTTTTAGAAGTTATTCATGCTTTTGAAAAAGTATCCGGCCAAAAATTACCTTATAAAATTGTTGGCAGAAGAGAAGGGGATATCACTTCAGCTTATGCTAATACTGATAAAGCTAATAATGTGTTAGGTTGGAAAGCACAATCAACATTGGAAGAAAGTTTAGCGAGTGCATGGAAATGGGAACAAAAAATTAGAAGTTAGCTTAAAAATTTCAATATAAAAAGGGACAAATTTAATTCAAAATTTGTCCCTTTTTTGTGATTTATTTTTCTGTTTAAGCCGAAATCGTTTCTACTTCTTTCTTGATTTTATTTACTAATCCAACTAATACTTTCCCAGGACCAACTTCCGTAAAACTAGTCGCCCCATCAGCAATCATTTGATTCACAGATTGCGTCCATCGAACCGGAGCCGTTAACTGAATAATCAAATTCTTTTTAATTTCTTCTGCATCAGAAACCGCAGTAGCTGTTACATTTTGATAGACTGGACAAATAGGAGTAGAGAATGTCGTTGCTTCAATCGCAGCGGCTAATTCTTCTCTGGCTGGTTCCATCATCGGAGAATGAAAAGCACCACCAACAGGTAAAATTAAAGCACGTTTTGCACCCGCTTCTTTCATTTTTTCACAAGCCAATTCAACTGCCTTATATTCTCCTGAAATAACTAATTGCCCAGGGCAATTATAATTTGCGGCAACAACAACGCCATCAATAGCTTCGCAAACTTCTTCTACAATTTTGTCATCTAAACCTAAAACAGCGGCCATCGTAGAAGGTGTAATTTCACATGCTTTTTGCATGGCTAAAGCTCGTTTGAAAACTAATCGCAAACCATCTTCAAACGATAATGCTCCGTTAGCAACCAATGCAGAAAACTCACCCAACGAATGACCGGCAACCATGTCCGGTTTAAAATCAGTTAGCGTTTTAGCTAAAATAACCGAGTGTAAAAAAACGGCAGGTTGCGTCACTTTGGTTTCTTTTAATTCTTCAGGAGTTCCTTCAAACATGATATCGGTTATTTTAAAACCTAGAATTTCATTTGCTTTTTCAAATAATTCTTTAGCTAATGCGGAAGTTTCATATAGTTCTTTGCCCATTCCTGTGAACTGAGCTCCTTGTCCCGGAAATACGTATGCTTTCATTTTTCATTTAATTTTTACAGCATTTATTACTACTGATGATTATTTTAAAAAACAAAAATACTATTTATTTCTATAAAATGTTAAAGCACCTGACGGACATTTGTTAACTGTTTCCATGATTTTTTCAGAAGAGGATGCATCAATTTTAATCCAAGGTTTTTCTTTGGGTTGAAAAACAGCAGAGTTGTTTCGGACACAATTTCCGGAATGTATACATTTTCCTGCCTCCCAAACGACCGTTATTTCACCGTTGGTATACTCTTTTTTGGTGTTTTCAGTTTCCATGGTTTTTTTGTTTATTGGTTACAAAACATCTCTAAATTCCAAAGTTTTGTCAAAAACACTTTTAGCAAAAGGACAAAGCGGAATTATTTTTAAGTTTTTTTCCCGAGCCATTTCAACAGCAGCGGCCACCATTTTTTTCCCCAATCCTTTTCCGTTATTTCCCGGATTAACTTCTGTATGATCAATGATAATCTTGTCTGTGCCAGCAAAAACAAAAGTCATTTTAGCCTCTATTTTTCCATCAATTTCTACAGAAAAGAAACCATTTTTGTAGTTTGATTCTAGTTTAATTTGCTCATTCATGGCATGTTGGTTTTAAACCTGTCAGGTAAAAATAACGTGATAGGTAAAGTTAATAAATTATTCCATTGGAATATCCATCAACAAAATTTCTGCATCGGAAGTTGCTGTAATCTCCAATTTCTCAGTATTTGTAATTCCCAATGCATCTTTGGTTTCCAAAACTTGTCCGTTAATAGTTATGCTTCCTGAAATCACAAAAGCATATACACCATTTTCATTTCTTTTGACATTATAAGTTTTGGTTATTCCTTTTTCAAATTTTCCCATGTGAAACCATGCATCTTGATGTATCCAAACGCCTGCATCTTCTGGATTTGGGGATAAAATTTGTTGTAATTTGTTTTGTCTGTCGTTTACGTCCAAAGTGATTTGTTGGTAACGAGGTTCCACGTTTCGTTTGTTTGGAAACAACCAAATTTGTAGCAGTTTAGTTCTTTTATCTTCATTCGGATTAAATTCACTGTGTCTAATTCCGGTTCCGGCACTCATTACTTGAACATCACCAAATTTGATAATTTCAGCATTTCCCATGCTGTCTTTGTGAGCTAGATCACCTTCTAATGGAATTGTAATGATTTCCATATTATCATGTGGATGGGTGCCAAAACCCATACCAGGTGCAATAGTATCGTCGTTTAACACCCGTAAAACTCCAAATTGAACTTTATCCGGATTGTACCAATTGGCAAAACTAAAACTATGATAAGCATTCAGCCAACCATGATCGGCATGTCCTCTTTCATTGGCTTTGTGTAAAACTGTATTTTTCATAACTAAAAGAATTTATTATTATTTATGAAACAAATTTACGATTGATAGTTCTAAGTAATTCTTAATTTAGATTAAGAAATATCCGTTTGACTTTTAATGTTTATTAGTTTTTGGAATCAATAGTATAAATTGTCTAATTTTATTTAAAATAGAGGATATGATGAGTAGAGACAAGAAAATACGATGGGGAATTTTAGGTTGCGGAAAAATTGCGGAAAAATTTGCAAGTGATTTAGAATTGAGTGAAAACGCAGTCCTTGTAGCTTGTGCATCAAGAATTTTTGAAAAAAGTAAACGTTTTGCAAAGAAATACCAGGCTACTTATTTTTATGATTCGTATTTGGAACTAGCTACTTGTCCGGATGTTGATGTAATCTATATTGCGACACCTAATTCATTTCACTTGGAGCACTCTTTATTGTGTTTAAAAAATAAAAAAGCAGTTCTATGTGAAAAGCCACTCGCTTTAAATAAATTTCAAGTGGAAGAGATTATTCAAGTAGCAAAAGAAAATAATGTGTTTTTAATGGAAGCAATGTGGACGAGTTGCTTGCCAAATATTTTACAAATTCAAAACACCATCAAGAGTGGTAAAATAGGAGAAATTATTCATCTTACGGCTGATTTTGGTTTTAAAGTTGATTATGATCCAAAAAGTAGACTTTTTGACCCAACTTTGGGAGGAGGTTCGTTACTTGATATTGGAATTTATCCATTGTATATCAGCCTTCTTTTAATGGGTAAACCAGCTAAAATTCAGTCTTCTTTACGTTATACAAAATTGGGGGTAGACGCTTCCTGTTCTGTCTTGCTTTCTTATACAGATCAAAAAACAGCTAGTTTATTCTCTTCTTTTGAAACATTTACCGCTATTAAATGTGAAATTTATGGTACGAAAGGGAAAATTATTATTTCATCTAATTTTCATGAACAAAGTCAGCACACAATTATAATAGATGGATTAACAGGTCAATTGGTACAAAGTGAACTAGTTGGACTGGGTTATTTTCATGAAATTGAACATGTGAACGAATGCCTATATCAAGGTTTGAATGAAAGTTATTTGATGCCTTTAAAAATGTCAATGAATTTAATAGAACTGATGGATGAAATCAGAAGTAAATAAATCAATAATCTGTCAATTTATTTACGCAGCAATTTACTTTTCATTTTACTGAAAAATTCAGGTGTTACACCAATATAAGAAGCGATTTGTTTTTGAGGAACCCTTTGGATTAAGGTTGGGTATCTTTTACAGAATTTTTCAAAACGCTCTTCGGCGGATAAACTTAAATTATCCATCAACCGTTCTTGATGAGCAACTAAGGAATTTTCAGTTAAAATTCTAAAAAAGCGTTCCAATTTTGGGATTTCATGATACAATAACTCTTGATTTTCTTTGGATAATAAAACTACTTCTGAATCCTCTAAAACTTCAATAAACAAATTGCCGGGTTTTTGAGAAAGCAAGCTGTACATGTCTCCAATCCACCAACCTTCGCAGGCAAAATGCAAAACATGTTCGACAATGTTATCATTTATATTGAAACTGCGTAACAATCCTGAATTTACGAAATAGGAATATTTACATATTTCACCGGCATTTAAAAGGATGGTTTTTGCTTTGTACTCAACAGTTTCAGTTTTAGATAACAAAAGCTTTTGTTCTTTTTCAGTAAGGGAAATATAGTTAGCAATATGGTTTAAAAGCAATGACATGCTTATTTTAGATTGCTTAAAAAAGGGCTAAAATACGCTTTCGTTTTTTCTAAAAAAACAACTTTTTTTTCAGAGAATGAATGTTCAAATCCGTTCCGAATTAACGTTTGAATATCGGCAATAGATAAATCCAAAGCCTCTTGAATAGCTAAGAAATTATCATTCATGTAGCCTCCAAAATAGGCTGGATCATCTGAGTTTATTGTCGCTTTTAAATTATGATTTAGCATGGTTTTTAAGGGATGATTTTTTAAATCATCTACAACTTTTAAAGCTGAATTTGAAAGAGGGCATACCGTTAGAGCAATGTTTTCTTCTACTAATCGTTTGATTAGTTTTGCGTCAGATAAACTATTGTTTCCGTGGTCGATTCTGTGTATGTTAAGAATGTCTAATGCTTCCCAAACATAATCAGAAGGACCTTCTTCTCCAGCATGAGCTAATGGAATATAACCTTCTTTTATAGAAGCTTCAAAAACATTTTTAAATTTAGAAGGAGGATTGCCTAACTCTGAAGAATCTAATCCTACCGCAGCAATCAAATGTTTAAATGGTAATGATTGTTCTAGGGTTACAAATGCATCTTCTTCAGAGAGATGCCTCAAATAAGACATTATTAAAAGGGAAGAAATACCCCATTTTTCTTCAGCCACTTTTTGTGCTTTATGAATTCCTGTGATAACCGTTTCAAATGGTACTCCACGATGCGTATGTGTTTGTGGGTCAAACATAATTTCAGTATGTATCACATTATTCTCATGACATTTTGCAAAATAAGCCATCGTCAAATCATAGAAGTCTATTTCGTGTAAAAGAACTCCTGCACCGGCATAATAGATATCTAGAAAATCTTGTAGACAGTCAAATTTGTAGGCATTTTTGACTTCTTCAATATTTTTATAGGGAATGGAAACTTTATTTCGTTGAGCAATTTCAAACATTAATTCAGGTTCAAACGAACCTTCAATGTGTAAATGAAGCTCTGCTTTAGGAGCATTTTTGATAATTTCTTGTATTGTCATTGTAAGTATAAATAAATAAAGCAAGATACTATTTTCTATTGATTTACTTTAACCAATTTAGCTGCTTCTTTTGCCTTCTCGACAATTTCTTCAATTGGTGTTTCCAACGCATCATTCACCAATGAAACTCCCATCCTACGATAGGGTCTTGAAGTAGGTTTGCCAAAAATTCTGAAATCTGT
>JAKLIC010000048.1 GCA_022709825.1 Bacteroidota bacterium
AATTGGCATAGAATGGTTCCGGTATGATGATTTCATCTCCTGCATCTAAACAGCTTCCCATCGCAAACAATAAAGCTTCCGAACCACCGGTGGTAATAATGATGTCTTCAATGTTTATCGGCAAACCGTGCGTGGTATAATAGGCAGATAGTTTTCTTCTGTAACTCTCAAAACCTGCAGAGTGACTGTATTCTAACACCGAAATGTCTAAATTTTTAATCGAATTCATGGCCACTTCCGGTGTTTTAATGTCCGGCTGACCAATATTCAAATGGTATACTTTCAGACCTTTCTTTTTAGCAATTTCAGAATAAGGAACCAACTTACGAATAGGTGACTCCGGCATTTCTTTGCCTTTATTGGATATTTTTGGCATATCGTTATTTTTGAACTGCAAATTTGCAACTTTTTTTATTCAGACCCAATCTTTTAAAGGATATATTTAAGGATAAGAAAATTCATTTCTTTTTTTGTAATTTTATGTTTTATATATTTTATGAAAATTCAAAAAATTATATTTCTACTTCTTTTCTTCAGTATTGGAGTTTTTGGTCAATCCAGTTTTCAATTTATTTCAGATAAAGACAAGATCAAAATCCCTTTTCAATTTATCAATAATTTGATTTTTGTGCCTATTCAAGTGAACGGGGTAGAATTGACTTTTTTATTAGATACAGGCGTAGAAGAAACTATTTTGTTTAGTTTGTTAGATAAAGATCAGGTGGAATTTAATAACGTGGAAAAAATAAAACTCAAGGGTTTGGGCAATGCTGAATTTATTGAAGGATTAAAATCCTCTAAAAATAAAATAGTTGTTACGCCAACTTTTTTTGACCCGAGTCATACCATTTATATTATTTTAAATGAAGATATTAATATTTCTTCCGGAGTTGGAATTCCTGTTAATGGTATCATGGGCTATGGTTTTTTTAAGGATTATCCAATGGAAATCGATTATGTGAATCATTACATTACGGTGTATAAGCATAAATCAAAAGCAGTCATTAAAAAATATAAAAAATTCAAAAAATATCCAATTATACTTGAAAATAATAAACCTTATATAGAAACAAAATTCGCTATTGACACAACATTTATTGAGGCGAAATTGCTGATTGATTTAGGGAATAGTGATGCCGTTTGGTTGTTTCAAAATAAGTTAAAGTCTTTTGAACTACCCGAACCTAATTTCAGTGATTTTTTAGGGCAAGGATTTAGTGGGCCTATTTTTGGGAAACGTGCAAAATTGGCAAAATTTTCATTAGGAGAATTTGTATTTGAAAATCCAATTGTAGCTTTTCCGGATTCACTCTCTACTCAAAGTGTGAAACTTGTTAAAAATAGAGTTGGCTCTATTGGTGCTGAGATTTTAAAAAGGTTTACGTTATTTATTGATTATAGAAATTCAGAAATCGCAATTCGGAAAAACAGAAACTTTTCTGTACCCTTTAATTATAATATGAGTGGTTTAGAAATTCATCACATCGGATTAAAATGGATTCCGGAAAAAATACAATTCAATAAATCGCAACTGATTCAGAGCACAGAGTCAGTTGGTTTTTATTATAAATTTGTGCTGAAACCTATTTATGTTATTTCAAATGTTCGTGAGGATTCGCCGGCGGCAGAATGTGGATTAAAAAAGGAAGATATAATTGTATCTATTAATAAGAAAGAAGCTCATTTACTCTCACTTCAGGAAATTAATAACCTATTAAAATCTGAAGAAGGCAAGCTTATAAAAATGGAAGTTCAAAGAGGAAGTCAATTTCTTAATTTTAGTTTTGTTTTAAAAAGCATTTTATAAAAAAAAGCTCTTCAAAAGAAGAGCTTAATGTTTATTGCATTGGACCTACATTTTTCTTTTCCAATAAATTTACTTCCGGACGTTCTAAAACTTCACCTTTAATTTTTAGATGAACTGTTCCGTTTTCATAATTTACAGCATTACTTTCAACGGTAATGCTTTTTCGAATAGGGCCTGTCGCCATGTTATATTTAACTTCAATTTTGTCCGACTTCCCCGGCATGATTGGTGCTTTGGGTTTTGATGGAACAGTACAACCACAAGTTGACTGTACATTAGTGATAATTAAGGGAGCATTTCCGGTATTAGTAAATTCAAAAACTCTGACACCATTGTCTGAATCTTTATATACTTTACCATAATCTATTGTATTATCGTCTGCTTTAAAAACGATTTTAGGACCATTTTGAGCAAATACAGAAAAACTGAATAAGCTAACAACAGTAAAAAAGAATAATTTTTTCATGGTTATGTGTTTTTGGGTTGTGTAAAATTAATCACTTTTTATTAAAGTACAAATACAAATTTGATTTTTAATACTCTAGCGAAATCATTACTTTTGCAAGATAGTACAAAAATCAGACCAAAATTGTTAATTAAATATAACCAATTATCAATTATAGTTAACTAGTAACATAACCAATTTCACATGTCAATTCCAACTCAATTTGATGCCAAGCAATCTGAACAAAAATGGTATAACTATTGGATGAAAAACAATTACTTTCATTCAGAACCGGACCATAGAACGCCTTATACTATCGTAATCCCACCCCCAAACGTGACAGGTGTATTACACATGGGACATATGTTGAATAATACCATTCAAGATGTATTGATTCGTCGTGCCCGTTTAAAAGGAATGAATGCTTGTTGGGTTCCCGGAACTGACCATGCCTCTATTGCTACTGAAGCAAAAGTAGTAGCTAAATTGAAAGCAGAAGGAATCAATAAAGAGGATTTAACTCGAGAAGAATTTTTGAAACATGCTTGGGAATGGACAGATAAACACGGTGGAATTATTTTAGAACAACTGAAAAAATTGGGTTGTTCTTGTGATTGGGATAGAACAAAATTCACAATGGATGATGACATGAGTGCTTCGGTTATCAAATCGTTCGTTGATTTATACAACAAAGGGTTGATTTATCGTGGCTATAGAATGGTCAATTGGGATCCGGAAGCAAAAACCACACTTTCTGATGAAGAAGTAATCTATGAAGAACGCCAAGGGAAATTATATTTTCTGAATTATAAAATTGAAGGCTCTACGGAATCAGTCACTATTGCAACAACACGTCCAGAAACAATATTAGGAGACACTGCAATTTGTATTAACCCAAATGACGAACGTTTTGCCCATTTAAAAGGTAAAAAAGCGATTGTTCCTATTTGTAATCGAGTGATTCCAATTATTTTTGATGACTATGTAGATATGGAATTTGGTACCGGTTGCTTAAAAGTTACACCGGCACACGATGTTAATGATAAAGAGTTAGGAAATAGACATAACCTAGATATCATTGACATTTTTAATGAAAATGCAACGTTAAACAGTTATGGATTGCATTATCAAGGAAAAGACCGTTTTGTGGTTCGAGATGAGATTGTAACTGAATTAGAATCTCTTGGGCATATTGCCAAAATTGAAAATCACATTAATAAAGTTGGAACTTCCGAACGGACAAAAGCGGTTATTGAACCTCGTTTGTCTGATCAATGGTTTTTGAAAATGGAAGATTTGGTTAAACCGGCATTTAAGGCCGTAATGGAAACTGAAGAGATAAAATTATATCCAAATCGATTTAATAATACCTACAAACATTGGTTAGAAAATATCCGAGATTGGAATATTTCCCGACAGTTGTGGTGGGGTCAACAAATTCCAGCATATTTCTATGGAGACGGAAAAGAAGAATATGTGGTTGCTGAAACTATCGAGGAAGCCTTGGAATTAGCTAAAGCAAAAACCAATAATCCACAACTTACAATACATAATCTTAAACAAGATGCAGATGCTTTGGATACTTGGTTTTCTTCTTGGTTATGGCCAATGGCTGTTTTTGGAGGTGTTTTAGAACCGGAAAATAAGGATTTTAAATATTATTATCCAACAAATGATTTAGTGACCGGTCCTGATATTTTGTTTTTCTGGGTAGCTAGAATGATTATTGCCGGCTATGAATATACAGGTAAAAAACCATTTACAAATGTATATTTAACCGGAATAGTTCGAGACAAGCAACGTCGAAAAATGTCTAAGTCATTAGGAAATTCACCTGATCCGTTAGATTTGATTGAGAAATATGGTGCTGATGGTGTTCGGGTTGGCTTATTACTAAGTGCTTCTACCGGAAACGATATTATGTTTGATGAAGAATTATGCAATAATGGAAAAGCTTTCGCTAATAAAATATGGAACGCCTTCAAATTGATAAATGGTTGGGAAGTAAGTGATTCTATTTCGCAACCGGAAAGTTCAAAAATTGCAATTGCTTGGTATGAAGCAAAATTAGAAAAAACGTTAGCGGAAATTGAAGATCAGTTTGAAAAATATCGTTTGTCAGATGCATTAATGGCAATTTATAAATTGGTTTGGGATGATTTCTGTTCATGGTTTTTGGAAATGATTAAACCGAGTTATCAACAACCAATTGATAAAGTAACCTATACTAGAGCTATTGCAGCGTTAGAAGCCAATTTAAAATTGTTACATCCGTTTATGCCTTTTTTGACAGAAGAAATTTGGCACCATTTAGCAGAACGCTCACCGGAGCAAGCCTTAATAATATCAGAATGGCCTACTATAGCGAATACAAATGCTGATTTGATAGCAGAATTTGAATTTGCTTCTGAAGTGATTGCCGGTTTAAGAACAATTCGTAAAGACAAAAATATTCCATTTAAAGAAGCCATCGAATTGAAGGTTATCAATCATGAAAATGCCTCAAAAGAGTTTGATTCAGTTATAGTTAAATTAGGAAATGTTTCTTCCATAGATTACATTTCTGAACAAGAAAATGGAGCTTTAACTTATAGAGTAAAATCCAATGAATATTTTATTCCGATTAGTGGTGCAATTAATGTAGAAGAAGAAGTAGCGAAATTGCAGGAGGAATTAAAATACACGAATGGTTTTTTAAATTCAGTAAGAGCAAAACTTTCTAATGAAAAATTTGTATCGGGTGCTCCTGAAAAAGTTATCGAAATGGAACGCAAAAAAGAAGCCGATGCTTTAGCTAAAATAGCTACAATCGAGCAAAGTTTAGCAAGTTTAAAATAGTATAAAAAAAGTATAAACCAAAAAAGTCCCTATTTTTAGGGACTTTTTATTGTTATAATAATAGCCTGTAATTTATTTAACGGCTGTAGCGGTTGTATATTTCTCTGCTACTTTATCCCAATTGATTACATTGAAAAATCCTTCTAAGTAATCTTTTCGTTTGTTTTGGTGTTTCAAATAATAGGCATGTTCCCAAACATCTACATTTAAAATGGGGGTTCCGGTATTTCCTAATTTTGTCATTAAAGGATTATCTTGATTAGCAGTTGAAATAATTGTTAGTTTACCGGTTTTATCCAAAATCAACCAAGCCCATCCTGAACCGAATTGTTTCATACCTGCTTCAATAAATTGTGTTTTAAAATCAGCAAAACTGCCAAAATCTTTGGTTATCGCTTCAGCAAGTGTTCCTTTAGGTTCTCCACCTTTATTGGCTCCCATAATTTCCCAAAAGAAGTTATGATTGTAATAACCACCACCATTGTTACGAACAGCTTTGTTTTCAGGATCTAATTTTTTAAAGATATCTTCAATGGACATATTTGCCATTTCAGTTCCTGCGATAGCTTTGTTCAAATTATTAGCATATGCTAAATGGTGTTTAGAATAATGAATTTCCATTGTTTTAGCGTCAATATAAGGCTCTAAAGCATTATAAGCGTAGGGAAGGGCTACCATTTCAAAAGCACCGCCTTCATCAACTTTTACATCAGCAGGATTCCCCATTTCAGTTACTACTACTTCCTTTTCAGGAAGTGGAACTTCCACAACTTCTTCTAATTTTTTGTTATTATTACAACTAATAAGTGTTGTGATAACAAGAGCAGAAAGAATTACATTTTTTTTCATGAGATTATTTTTTATTTAACAATGAATTGATTGTTTCGATATAAAGTTCTTTGGCTTCATCGGATGAAATGTGACTTATTTGCATCCAAGCATTGGTTTTAAATGCATTTCGCAAATCGTTTGAAGAGGGTTGTGTGTAGCCCACCATACCATGAGTTGCCTGTTTGTAGTAAGCGTAAATACGCAACATCACGTCCGGAGGTAATGTTTCGGTCATGTTAGAAGCTTTTTCGAATGCTTCTCGAAATCGAGTATCTAAATCTTTTTCAACCATGAATTATTTTTCAGCAACTACCGTTTCTCCTCCTTTTACAGTTTGATTTAGCGTTACCTTAATTTTTGTACCTAAAGGTAAGAATAAATCCACACGTGAACCAAATTTTATAAATCCGGCATCTGTTCCTTGAACTACTTGCATTCCTTCTTGTGCATAATTTACAATTCTACGTGCTAAAGCACCGGCAATTTGACGATATAAAATTTCACCAAAAATTCTATTTTCAATAACGACAGTAGTTCTTTCGTTTTCGGTACTAGCTTTTGGATGCCACGCGACTAAGTATTTACCGGGATGATATTTACTGAAATTAATTTTTCCGTTTGAGGCATATCTTGTAACATGAACATTGATGGGAGACATGAAAATGGAAACTTGTAAACGTTTATCTTTAAAATACTCCGGTTCAAAAACCTCTTCAATAACTACTACTTTTCCATCAACCGGGGCGATAATGTGGTTATCATCAATAGGTGTATTTCGTTTTGGATTTCTGAAAAATTGTAAAATGAGAATTAGAAATAGAAGCCCAATAGTTTGAACTGTCATTTTTAACCAAACTAACGAAATGAATGCATCTGCCAATAGAATCCAAGCAGTGACTATAACTGTTGCAATTAAAATAATTTTAGCTCCTTCTTTATGAAACATAATTTAAAATTTGGTAAAACAAAAAAATGAATGGTGCAACAAATATCATACTGTCCAAGCGATCTAATATACCACCGTGTCCTGGCATGATTTTTCCACTGTCTTTTACACCTGCTATTCGCTTAAATCTCGACTGAATTAAATCACCCAACGTTGCAAATATACTAACTAAAACGGCTGTTCCAATCCAAATGGTTAAATTGGAAGTATTTAATAAATATTTTGCAATAATAATACCGGCAATAATAGTAAACACAAAACCACCAATGAATCCTTCGATAGTTTTTTTAGGAGAAATTCGTTCATATAATTTGTGTTTACCAATTGATTTTCCTACCACATAAGCAAAAGTGTCATTGGTCCAAATTAAAACAAAAATCCCAATGATAATTTTAGGATTGTACCCTGATAGTCCGAAAGGAATTTTGGTGATAATTACAAAGGGAAAAATTATGTAACCAATTAAATAAAGCCACTTTTCAAAATTGGTAATCGTTTTTTCTTTAGTTGAAAATAGAGAATACAATAATTTGAAGGAGACCAAAACCGTGAAACCTGTTATAATTCCATCTTGAAAGGGATAAAATGTAGAATCACAAAATAGTGCAAATAGTGCTACTGCGAAAGCTGCTGGAATACTTTTAGGAAGATCTACTAACTTACAGAATTCAAAAGTTGTTAAACCCAAAAAACCACCAAACAATATATAAAAAGATAGTTCTGAATGTAAAATACAGCCAACTAGTAAAACAATATAAACTGAACCCGATAAAGCTCTTGTAACCGTTTCATTCATTTTATAAGTCTTCTAAAAGCAATAAGTACAGGTTTTTAGCTGCACTTCCATATTGAAGAAAATCTTCTTCTTTTGCTTTTTCGAAATATTTAATAGTAGTGATATTAGTTGGGTAATCTTTAACGTAACGTTTTTTTATTTCTCTTAAACCATCACTTTTACTTTCTAAAATTTGACTGGTTGTAGCAAAAACAATCATATTTGCAGGTAGTTCGTGTGGTTTGTTTTGTTTTATTTGATTTGAAGTTAATAAAACAGAGCCTTCATCTGCTATTAGATTTTCACAACTGGTCAATAAAAATTTTGGGTTTACCGGATTTTTAAAATTGAGTTTATTTTCGTCTAATAAATGGAAAAGTTTTGGTTCAAAACAAACTGCTTCACATTCAAACCAATCGTTTTCTTCTAAGATATTTAAGAATTGTTCTTTAATTTCTTCTAAGTTATCACAATATAAAAACTTACCTCCATTTTTTTTGAAATTGAAAGTAAAT
Source organism: Bacteroidota bacterium (assembly GCA_022709825.1). GTDB lineage: Bacteria > Bacteroidota > Bacteroidia > Flavobacteriales > Flavobacteriaceae > Flavobacterium. The sequence continues at coordinate 8,158 of JAKLIC010000048.1, forward strand.
AATTCATCTACAGGAATTTTGTTATCCGGATTAAAAGGACTGGCATCTTTTTCCTTATTCTCTTCTGAAGCCTCGTTTCCGGAACCAAATAACTTTTTAAAAAGACTCATACTATTTTTAACAATTGTACTAGTTGTAATTGAAAACGTTCAAAGATAAAAAAAACTCAATTCAAATTTCATATTGAATTAAGTTTTTTCTGTTTTTTCTTAAAATTGGTTCGAAAAGCTATTCACCAACGGAAACATGCGACTCATCTCCAAAAGGTCTTTTTCCAAAAATAGTTTCTAAATCATCTTTGAAAATAACTTCTTTTTCAATTAATATGTCAGCTAATTGAATTAATTTATCTTTATTATCTTCCAAAAGTTTGATAGCACGTTGGTATTGACTTTCAATTAAATTTGAAATTTCTTTATCAATGGTAACCGCAGTTTCTTCAGAATAAGGTTTAGAAAAACTATATTCACTTTGACCGGAAGAATCGTAATAAGTAACATTTCCTAATTTTTCATTTAAACCATAAATGGTTACCATTGCTCGAGCTTGTTTAGTCACCTTTTCTAAATCACTTAAAGCTCCTGTAGAAATTCTGTTGAAGATTACTTTTTCAGCAGCACGTCCACCCATAGTGGCACACATTTCGTCCAACATTTGATCCGGACGAACAATTAATCGTTCTTCAGGTAAATACCAAGCTGCACCTAAACTTTGACCACGAGGCACAATAGTTACTTTTACCAATGGAGCAGCATGTTCTAGCATCCAACTTACCGTAGCATGACCGGCTTCGTGAGTAGCAATTGCTCTTTTCTCATCCGGTGTTACAATTTTGTTTTTCTTTTCTAAACCGCCAACAATTCTGTCAACAGCATCAAGAAAATCTTGTTTGTCAACGGCTTTTTTGTCATGTCTAGCTGCAATAAGAGCCGCTTCATTACAAACATTTGCTATATCTGCACCAGAAAACCCAGGAGTTTGTTTTGCTAAAAATTCAGTATCTAAACCTTCTTGTTTTTTCAAAGGAGCTAAATGCACTTCAAATATTTCCTTACGTTCTTTAATGTCCGGTAAATCAACATATATTTGACGGTCAAATCGACCGGCTCTCATCAAGGCTTTGTCTAAAACATCAGCACGATTTGTTGCGGCTAATACAATAACATTGGTATTGGTTCCAAAACCATCCATTTCCGTAAGCAATTGATTTAGTGTATTTTCACGTTCGTCATTTGAACCAGACATGTTATTCTTTCCTCGAGCTCTTCC
>JAKLIC010000049.1 GCA_022709825.1 Bacteroidota bacterium
TCAATAATTTGTAACGATTGGGAAGTTTAAATGCTGAAAAAAACATAATACAAATTTTCAACAAATATCCAACGTACTGTTTTATACTTGCTTAAGCAACGCTTAGTCTTTACTTAAAATTTGCTTAATTATAGCAGCCCATTATACTTTCGAATAAACCATTCCGAAACTAAAGCAGCAACAACAATAATTAATAACCAAATCCAATCAATGATAGGTGTTTTTTTGACAATTTCTTTTTGAATAGGTTTATAATTATCGTTGCTAATGAGCGATTTAACCAACTCCTCTGCCTGATTTGCAAGGAAGGTTTTCCCTTTTGTTTGTGTTGCTAATTGGTTTAATTTAACATAATCAGGATTGACAAATTGTTTTTCGATATCAAAATCTAAGACTTCAAAAAAACCGGCATGAGAAGTTTTAGAATTATTTTCTGTTACGGTAAATGAATAATTTCCGGCGGGCAAACCATCTAAATTTACTTTGAATGAATTGGTTGATTTCAGTAAATCATAGGATTTCGTTTGATTGGTTGTTTTATTTTTAACCGATATTGACAGCCGTGCTTTATCATCAAACTCATAATTTTTATTAAAATATTGTGTATTTATTTCAATAGCATCTCCTGAATTATAAAAATTTTCATGTGTAACAACTAATGATTTTCGTGCATTATTAGTGGCTAAAAACTGAATGGTTTTATCTATAAAAACATCAAATTTTTCAAAACTTTGTTGATCGATGTGGCTTTGCAAACGCCATTTCCAACTATTTTCACCAAAAAGGAAACAAGTTCTTTTCCCTTGAATATCTACATAACTTAATAATGGTGTATTAAGTTCTACATTTAAAATTCGAGCCGTTAATAATGTTTCCATTTTTATTTTTGGCGTAATGGTACCAAAAGCATTTTGCAAGGGTGGAAAATTTTCAAAACCTATGTTATCCGATGCAAAGAGATTAAATTGTGAGGAAAAAGTAGCCAAATAATCCTCTTGTTGAGAACTCATTTTAAAAGAAAAAGCGTCTTGCTGTTGATTTAAAAAAGTAAAATCGGTTTTAGTTCCTGTAATAATCCATGTATTCAAGTTAGCTACTACGTTTTTTTCGAAAACAGTTTTAAACTCAGAAGTAGGCTGGTATAAAATCAACACATTAAAATCTTGTAATGAATTGATTTGATTTGGCTTAACAATAGTTACTTTACGTTGTTGATTAGTTTCAATAGCTCTTTTTAAAGCTCCAATATCAGGATGATTGATTGTGGAAATAATAGCAATTTCCGATTTTTGATCGATGACTTCTACTGCAAAATTCTTGGAATTGTTGTATTTATTTTTTTCAATTTCAGGAGATGAAATGGCTGCTTTAAAAATCTGAACACCCACTTTGTCTGCCGGCAATAATACCGTAATCAAGTGTGATTTTTGGTTTTGAGTAAAGTTTATATTTTGTTTATTTAAAATAGTATTTCCCTGAGAAATGGAAAAAGTAGCATTCACGTTTTTCTTTCCGGAATAATTTACAAAAACTTCAACGGGGAATTTATTTTTAAGAAAAGCATATTTATTGACATTTAACTGACTGATTTTTAAATCAAAAACAGCCGTTGTATCACCCAAAACAATGGGGTAAACCGATTTGTTTTTGTCAAAAGAATAAATATAGTCATTCCCATACGTTTGATTTCCGTCAGTGATAATGACTGTTGGATGATTGATGCTTTTATGAATACTCTTCAATCCTTTACCTACTCCATCTATTCTGGTCTGAGTCCCTTTAAAATCAAATGTTTCAGAAGCTTCCAATTCAGCAGAAAATTGATAAGACTGAATGTTAAATTTTTCTTTTAACTCAGCGTTTGAAACTATATTTTGATAAACTTCTAGGGCAATTTCGTTTGCTTTAAACTCAGCTACAGAAGATGAATTATCAACTACAACCGGTAAAGGAATTTTGATGGTTTCGAATGATTTTCGAGTTATGATAGGATTGATTAGTAATAATAATAATCCGAAAATGGAACAAAAACGCAAAAAAGCCAAGATCCAATTGATTTTTGAATTGGATTTGGCTTTATAGAAATACTGAAAAAATGATACTCCTCCGGCCAGTAATACTGAAAGTAAAAGTAAAAGCACGGTGTTTGTGGTCATTTTTTGCTAAAGTTTAAGAGGTTAAAGGTTTAAAAGGTTAAAAGGGATTGAGGTTAAATTAGTGCTCCAAATTTTTAATTTGTGATATGTATAAACCATCAATTAACATATTAACTTCAGCTATTTTTTCTCTTAAACTTAAATAATTAATTTCATCAATGTATTCAAAATCATTTGACAAAATCACTTGATTCAATAGCTCTAATGATGAACTGTAGGCTATTTCAGAAAATCTAGCTTTATCTTTAAATGATTTCCTTCGAGATCCTTCCGCTAAATTTGAAGTGATGGAAATGGAACAACGTCTCATTTGACTTGATAAACCAAATGTCTCTTCTTTTGGAAACTTTTTTGTTGTCTTATAAATTAAAAGAGCTAATTCTCTTCCTTTTTGCCAAGCTATTAACTTTTCAAAACTGAATATCCTCATATAGAATACCTTTTAAACCTATAAACAATAAACTTATAAACTTCCTAAGTTAACATTCCGCCATCCACGTTCATCACTTGTCCGGTTACATAAGCACTCAAATCGGAGGCTAAGAAAAGACAAGCATTGGCAACATCTTCAGGTGTTCCACCTCGTTTCAAAGGAATCGAATCCCTCCAACCTTGCACCACTTCTTCGTTTAATTTTCCTGTCATTTCTGTTTCGATAAAACCAGGTGCAATGGCGTTGCAACGGATGTTTCGTGAGCCTAATTCCAATGCAATTGATTTAGTAAAACCAATCATACCGGCTTTTGAAGCAGCATAATTCGCTTGTCCGGCATTTCCTTTTACTCCAACAACTGAACTCATGTTTATTATAGAGCCTTTTCTGTTTTTCAACATGATTTTCTGAACAGCTTTGGTCATATTGAAAACCGATTTAAGGTTTATTTCAATGACTTTATCAAAATCTTCTTCAGACATACGCATTAAAAGATTGTCTTTTGTAATTCCGGCATTATTAATTAAAATATCGATATTCCCAAAATCAGCCATGACCTCGTCGGCTAATTTTTGAGCTTCATTAAAATCGGCTGCGTTTGATTTATATCCTTTCGCTTTGATACCTATAGCATTTAATTCGTTTTCCAAAACCAAAGCTGATTCGGCAGACGAACTATACGTAAACGCCACATTTGCACCTTGTTGTGCGAAAACTTTAGCGATTCCGCTTCCAATTCCGCGGCTTGCTCCAGTGATAATCGCTACTTTTCCTTCTAATAATTTCATAGTTGAATTTGTTTATTTTGTTCAATTATATAAAAGCCAAAGATAACAATATTTTAATCTTTGAAAAAAATTAGAGGACATTTAAACTATTTTAATAAAACAAAGTCAAACTATCTTTTTAAAGTGCTTTTTTAATAATTCATGATAATTTTTAGCTCAATTTCTGCCTAAATAGTAAAAGAACCTCAATAAAATCGTCAAAATGCAGATATACTCGTTAACGGTTTGTCTAAGTTTAGAAAAAAATATAGTTATTTGTACATTAAATTTATGTTATTAAATTTTTACTAAAATGAAAAGATTTTTCACTTTTTTAGTTTTGTTTTTGAGCTGTTTTATTGCTCATTCTCAAACATTTTACAATAGTAATGCTATTCAAGATATTCGAATTGTATTTTCACAATCCAATTGGGATGCTTTATTAGACGCTCAAGAAGCGGGTGCCGGTGATTATATCTCGGCTCAATCAGTTACTATTAACGGTCAGATTTTTAATAATGTTGGTGTTAAGTATAAAGGAAATAGCTCATACAATCCAAATTACGTTAAAAACCCCTTACATATTGAATTAGATACTTATGTAAATCAAAATTATGAAGGTTACACTGATATCAAATTAAGCAATGTTATTTTTGACCCATCCTTTGTTAGAGAAACTACTGCTTATTCTATTTTAGGTCAATACATGCATGCTCCTTTAGCGAATTATGCTAATGTTTACATCAATGGAAATTTAATAGGATTATATACAAATGTAGAATCTATTTCTAAAAAATTCGTGAATACTCATTTTGGTTCAAATAATAATGCCTTCTTTAGTTGTAGTCCACCTGCAGGTGCTGGTCCCGGTACAACAAACCTTCCTAACCTTGCCTATTTAGGCACAAACAGTGCAAGTTATGAATCAGCTTACGAAATCAAATCAACAACCGGTTGGGACGATTTAATAAATTTAACGAATACATTGTCAAACAACACTTCAAATATTGAAAGTGTTTTAGATGTAGACAGAGCTTTGTGGATGCTTGCCTTTGATAATTTATTTGTAAATATTGATAGTTATATCGGACAATTTAAACAAAACTATTACTTGTACAAAGATGATAATGGCCGTTTTAATCCAATTTTATGGGATTTAAATATGAGTTTCGGAACTTTTGGACAAACCGGAACTACAAATTTAAATACAACCCTTGCCAAAAGACAATTAAACCATTTGTTACATTCCGGAGATGCTGCTTGGCCATTAGTTCAAAAACTACTAGCAGTTCCAAGATACAAAAAGATGTACTTGGCACATTATGCCACTATGTTATCAGAAAACATTTCCAATAATAGTTATTTTACTAAAGCACAAACCTTTCAAACTTTAATCAATTCATCAGTTCAAGCTGATGTAAATAAATTTTATACCTATGCTCAATTCAGCAGTAATATGACAACTGATATTGCCTTAGGGATGAATACCGCCCCTGGATTAAGTAATTTAATGAGCGGCAGAAACACTTATTTAACAGCATTATCAGATTTTACGGCTACAAAACCCTCAATTTCTGCAATTACACCATCAGTAGCCAATCCTGCATTAGGCGGTTCCGTTACGATTCGTGCAAATGTAACCAATACAAATACAGATGCTGTTTTTTTAGGTTATCGTGCTGCTTCTAATTTACCATTTACCAAAGTATTGATGTTTGATGATGGTGCCCATAATGATGGTGCTTCAGGTGATAATATTTATGGTGGATTGATGCCGATTAGTTCTATCACCTCTCAATATTACATTTATGCAGAGAACAATACTATTGGGGCATTTTCTCCGGCAAGAGCAGAGCATGAATTTTATACTATAACGGCTTCCTATCCAACAATCACTCCCGGTTCTTTGGTCGTTAACGAAATAATGGCTCAAAATACAAGTACCGTAACAGATCCAAGTGGTGATTATAGTGATTGGTTTGAGTTATATAATAACAGCAGTGTTACAATTAGTTTAGATAATTTATTTGCCTCTGACACTTCAACCAATTTATTAAAATGGCAGTTTCCATCAGGAATTACAATGGCTCCAAACAGTTATTTAATTGTTTGGGCTGATCAGGATTTAACACAAGAAGGCATTCACGCTGATTTTAAATTTTCTGCCAGCGGAGAAAGTTGTATTCTATCTTATGCCAACGGAATAATCATTGAGAATGTAACTTTTGGTGTTCAGGTTGCCAACATGGGTTATGCTCGTGTACCAAATGGAACAGGTAATTTTGTAATCCAGGCTCCTACTTTTAATGCCAATAATCAAGGTTTGTCTATTTCTGATTTTAATCAACAAAATAATCAATTACTTATTTATCCTAATCCTACTTCTAATTATGTAAACATTAGAATTTCAGAATTAATGGGTTCTGAAAAAATTAAAATTTTTAATTTATTAGGTCAAATAGTAATTGAAAAAGAAGCACATAATGATAATACCCTTGACTTAACAATATTAAGTGCCGGAACATATGTTGTGAATTATGGCAAAATCAATAAAAAAATAGTTGTATTTAAATAAATGTAAAAAAATGAAAAAGTTATTATTACTCGTATTAATAGTTACATCATTCACTTTTTCTTCTTGTTCGAAAGAAGAAGGATATGGTGGATTAGCAACCATTAAAGGAAAAGTGTTTGGAAAAGACGTTAATTCCAATGGGAATTTAGTGGGAGAAGGTTATGTGGGCGGATTCAAAGTATATATAAGTAAACATGGGAATTCAGCATCGTTTGATGATGTAGATTCTTCTTACGATGGAACATTCCAATTTGAGTTTTTATACGAAGGAACCTATGACATTTGGGTATTTGGTGATTGTGACTCTTGTGCGTGGGATCAAGTTTATGTATTGAGAACAGTTGAAATTACATCAAAAAAACAAACCGTTGAAGTGGAAGATTTAGTCATTACATTTTAATAAATTATGTTTAACAAATTTCTATCCAATTTACAGCAATTAAATCCAACCACATTAAGTGAATTGGATTCTGTTTCTTTACAAAACAGAATAGACAGTAAGTATATTCTTAATGAAAAAGAAATGGTCAACCTCCTGCCGTGTCTAATAGAGAATTATAAAATTCTGACAATAAAAGATGAAAGAGTTTTCTCTTATGAAAACAATTATTTTGATACATCCGATTACTTATTCTTTAAAGATCATCACAATGGTTATGCTAATAGAATTAAAGTAAGAAGCAGAAGATATGTAGAATCTGATTTATGTTTTTTTGAAATTAAAAAAAAGGAAAAAGTAAATCGGACCAACAAACATCGTGAATCATTAGTTAGTTTAGTTTCAGATATCAATGAAGAGAAAAGAGAATTAATTCAATCATTTACCAGAAAAGAATTAATTGATTTACAATTAATTCTGAAAAATAATTTTAAAAGAATAACACTTGTTAATAATGAATTTACAGAACGAGTAACCATTGATTTTAAAATTCATTTTGCTGATGAAACAAATGAAGTCAATTTTGAAGGAATTACCGTTGTTGAAATTAAACAATCAAAATCTTCTCAAGCCTCTCCTTTAGTATCCTTTTTAAAAGAGAGCAATACAAGAGAACAAAGTTTTAGTAAATACATTTTTGGTGTTATTTCATTAAAACCGGAAATTAAAAAGAATAATTTTTTACCCATCCTTAAAAATATAAATAAAATAAAGAACTAATGGAAGAAGCCGTAAACACCGTTAAGAATGCATTTGACGCAACCGATTTTGGAATAAGAGCTGCAATTGATTTTATTGCCGTTGTTGTTTTAGTAAGTTTAATTTATTATCCAAAACATAAAAACAAAGACTTTATTTTCACTTTTGTATTGTTCAATGTCATCAATTTTATGATATGTTATCTTTTAGGTTCAGCCAAAATAAAAATTGGTTTTGCTTTTGGATTATTTGCTATTTTCTCCATTATTCGATATAGAACAATAGTTGTTTCCATTAAAGATATGGGTTATTTTTTCGTCTGTGTAGCGTTGGGAATGCTTAATTCTTTGGCTTCAGTTCAAGATAATTTCAAAACACTGATTATTTGCAACGTTGTAATTTTGTTATTAACTTTTATTTTAGAAAGATTAGATTTTATCAAAAATGAAAATGCAAAAGAAATTGTCTATGATAAAATAACCTTAATAAAACCTGAATTTCGAACTGAACTTTTAGCTGACTTAAACGAAAGAACCGGTTTGAAAATTCACCGTGTAGACGTCGTTTCAATTGACTATTTAAAAGATGTTGCCTTATTAAAAGCCTATTTTTATGCAAAAGACAGCGAAAACTTGTTACCAACAACTGTAGACAATGATTAAAACTCAATTCAAAAAATTACTTCCGGTATTTTTCTTTGTTTTTTGTTATTGCAGTATTATTGCACAAGAAAATACAGATGTTCAGTATCGTTTTTATGCAGCTGCTGATTATAAGATAACTAAAAAATGGCAAGTAGCTTTTGAATATCGCTATGCAATGGATCATGATATTAGTGAATTCAGAAATAATTCATTTGAAATTGGAACTAAATATGATGTAGCTAAAAAAATGAGTTTAGAAACGGGGTATAGATTTACAACTTCCTATGAAAAAGATTCTCATTTGCTATTTTTAAGTTACCAATATAAATATAAATTTAATAAACGATTTACATTAGGCTCAACCACTCGTTATCAATTCAGAACATTAGGTTTTGATGCTGATTTAATGCAATATTATAAAGAACCATCACAATTTATAAGAGAAAAACTTAGACTAGAATATAATGTTCCTAAATCAAAAGCGTCACTTTATTTTGCTCCGGAAATTTTCTTAAAAATAGATAATTCACTTGAATTTAACAGAATGAGATACACTCTTGGAGGTGATTATCTATTAAAATATGGAAATACTTTAGGTTTGTCCTTATTTTATGAAAACAAATATAATCCTCAAAAAACGGATCGTTTTGTATTAAGCACTAAATATAATTTATCTATTGATGAATTGATTAAAAAAATCAATAAAAACAAGGAGAAAAAGGAAAAAAAGGAAAAAATATAATTCTAAATTAAACCTTTATTAAATTCTATAGTCATAGTAAGACCAAATAATACTAAAGACTATGACTAAAAACATCTTCCCCTTTATCGTATTATTTTCCTTTCTTTCTTGCCAAAATGATTCAGATACAACAATTCAGGAAGTCGATACTTATCCTGCAGTTTTAGCAGTTTTCGGGAATACAATTAATTTAACTAATTTAGCTAATTATGCAAATCAACCTGTTCCCACCTATATCCTAAAAGATAATACTAACGGAAACACTATCTCTGATAAAGTTGCAACATTAGGACGGGTTTTATTTTATGATAAAAATCTGTAAATCGTCAGCAAAAAGTGTACTGATTTAGACAAAAACTAAGAGAGTGTTTTCAAAATCCTTAAATTTGAATTATTATGAAAACACCAAAGAAACAAACTGCAGAAAACTACATTAAAGAAATTCGTAGAAATACACGAAGAATATTTAGTTCTGAACAGAAAATTCAGATAGTCATGGAAGCTTTACGAGCAGAAATGTCAGTTGCAGAATTGTGTAGAAAGTATTCCATTCATGAATCTCAGTTTTATAAATGGAACAAAGAGTTTTTAGAAGCGGGTAAAAAACGTTTATCAGGCGATACAACAAGAGAAGCAACTAGTGATGAAGTAACAGAACTCAAGAAAGAGAATCAGCGTTTAAAAGTAATGATTGCCGATTTGGTTTTACGCTACGATATTGTAAAAAAAAGCTTGGACATGCTGGATTAACTGAAAAGTTCAAGAAATATATGAGACTTACAGTATCCGAAAAACAAGAAATCATTCACATGGTTACTCGTTCTGAAATTGGTG
>JAKLIC010000005.1 GCA_022709825.1 Bacteroidota bacterium
AGCATGTTTTTGAATTCCAGGTTTTCAATTAAGGAATTAGTTTGTTCAAAAATAGAATCTACTTCCTCTTCAGAGGCATCACCTTCTTTGTAGAACTCAAAAACCATTTGAAGTTCTTCTGCCAGGTTAGTTCCTTTTTGATAATCTTCTACCCATTTTTTCTTTGAACGCAAGTCGCGGACAACAATTTCGGCTTCTTTGGGATTGTTCCAAAAAGTAGGGTCAAAGGTTTTTTCTTCTTCGTTTGCGATCTCAATTAATTTCTTGTCGATGTCAAAGATACCTCCTCAACGCACCAAGACGCTCTACAATACCTTTTATTTGTTCGGTATTTGTCATAAATTATGTAATTTTGTTTTCGCAAAAATAAGCTATCCTTTTCAAATTATGGAAATAAATTTAGTTAGTGATACCGTTACACGTCCGAATCAAGAAATGCTTCAAGCCATGTTTCATGCAAAAGTGGGTGACGACGTATTCAAACAAGACCCTACGGTCAATGAGTTTGAAGCTAAAGTAGCCCATTTATTTGGAATGGAAGCAGCACTTTTTTTTCCATCAGGAACGATGGCAAATCAAACGGCTGTTAAATTACATACTAATCCGGGCGACCAAATTATTTGTGATAAATGGACCCATATTCACTTATATGAATCAGGAGGTGCTTCCTCTAATAGCGGCGTTAATTTCAATTTATTAGATGGAGACAGAGGCATGATTACTGCAGAACAAGTAGAAGGAGGAATAAACGATCCTAATTTCTATCATATGCCTTTGTCTAAACTGGTTTGCATTGAAAACACTACCAATAAAGGAGGAGGAGCTTGTTATGAAATGGAAGAATTACATAAAATTAAGCAAGTTTGTGCCAAACACAATTTAAAATACCATTTAGACGGAGCAAGATTGTGGAATGCTATGGTCGCTAAAAACCAATCACCGAACCAATACGGTGAACTTTTTGACTCGATATCGGTTTGTTTTTCTAAAGGATTAGGTTGCCCTATTGGCTCCGTCTTATTATCAGACAAAGAAACTATTCATAGAGCTTTACGCGTCCGGAAAATTTTTGGAGGAAACATGCGTCAATCAGGTTATTTAGCTGCAGCCGGAATTTATGCATTGAATAATAACATAGAAAAATTAGCGGACGATCATCGCAGAGCCAAAGAACTGGAAAGCAAACTAGCCAGCTGTTCTTGGATAGAAAAAGTGGAGCCGGTGGAAACAAACATCATTGTTTTTACACCAAAATCATTTGTTTCCGATGCTGTTGTCATTGAAAAATTGAAACAGAAAAACATTCACATTAGTTTGTTGGGCAAAGGGAAATTAAGAATCGTCACTCACTTAGATTATAAAGAAGTGATGCACACGTATGTGTTAGAAGTGCTTGAAAAAATGAGTTTTTAAACTAATACTTTATTTAAATAAATCCATCCCCGGAATATTCGGCATGCCATCTTTGGCAACAGCAGCTAATTCAGTCTCGTTTACACTGGTGGCTTTTGCTATTGCTTTGTTCATAACCAAAACTAAATAATCTTCCAATTGTTCTTTGTCGTCTAATAATGCCGGGTCAACTTCGATAGATTTTACCAATCGATTTGCAGTTAAGGTTACTTTCAAAAGTCCGTCATTACTTTGTTCATCAATCAAAACGGAATCTAAACGCTTTTTTGTTTCTTCTATTTTTTGCTGGGTTTCTTTCAGTTTTCCCATCATTCCCATCAGGTCTCCAAACATGTTGATAATTTTTACAGTTTATGAATTACAAAAGTAGTATATTGCATAGTTTTGAAATAACATTTTTTTATGAATTATAAAGGAGTCATGAGTTTAGTTTGTATTATTTTTGCAACTTCTTGTGCAAAAAAAGAGTCAAACATGTCAGAAAATAGTATACCGCCTGTTGCAGTAAAAAAAGATACCGTTCTTGAAAAACACGGAGACAAACGAATAGATTCTTATTATTGGTTAAACAACCGTGAAAATCCGGAAGTAATTCAATATTTAAAAGATGAAAACGCCTATTATGAGCAAATGACCGCTCATACTAAAATGTTTCAAAAAGAACTTTTTGAAGAAATGAAGTCGAGAATCAAAGAAGATGATGAATCGGTTCCATACTTGTATAATGGTTATTATTATATAACCCGTTTTGAAAAAGGAAAAGAATATCCAATTTATTCCCGAAAAAAAGGAAGTCTTACTGCAAAGGAAGAGATTATGTTTGATTGCAACGAATTCGCAAAAGGCAAATCGTATTTTAAACTTAGCGGGTTGAATGTGAGTGAAGACAATAAATTAGTCTCTTTTGCTACGGATGAAAAAGGAAGAAGAATCTACACACTGCAAGTGAAGAATTTGGAAACGGGTGAAATTTTAGCGGATAAAATTGAAAATACAACCGGAAATTCTGTTTGGGCAAATGACAACAAAACGTTGTTTTACTCCACACAAGATAAAAAAACGTTGCGTTCAGATAAAATTTTCAAGCATGTTTTAGGAGATGATGTAAAAAAAGCAACCTTAGTTTTTCATGAAAAAGATGATACATTCGCCACAATTATTCTGAAAACAAAATCAAAAAAATATCTTGTAATTAACAGTAATAGTACTTTAACAACCGAATATCAAATTTTAAATGCCGATAAACCACAGGAAAACTTTAAAGTTTTTCAACCGAGAACAAGGGGTTTAGAGTATGATATTTCACATTTTAATGATAATTTTTATATTGTAACCAATAAAGATAAAGCAACCAATTTTAAAGTGATGAAAACGCCTGAAGCGGCTACATCAAAAGACAATTGGGTTGATGTGATTCCGCACAAACAAGATGTTTTAATTGAAGGAATAGAAATTTTTAAAAATTATTTAGTAGTGGAAGAGCGTTCCAATGGCTTGAATAAAATTAAGATAATGCCTTGGAGTGGAGGAGGAGATTATTATTTACCTTTTGAAATTGAAACGTATTCGGCTTTTGTAGGAACAAATGTTGATTTTGATACCGAAATATTGCGTTTTGGTTATCAATCGTTAGCGACACCTTTTTCGGTTATTGATTTCAACATGAAAACCAAAACGAAAGAAGTGAAGAAAGAACAAGCCGTTTTAGGAGGTAAATTCGACAAAAATAATTATAAAGAAGAACGGGTTTGGGCTACTGCTACGGATGGAACTAAAATTCCAATTTCCATTGTTTATCACAAAAAAACCAAGAAAGACGGAAACAGTCCTCTATTGCAATATGCTTATGGTTCATATGGTAATTCAATGGAACCGGGATTTGATTCGTCTATTTTAAGTTTATTGGATAGGGGATTCATTTATGCCATTGCACATATCCGCGGTGGGGAGGAAATGGGTAGACAATGGTATGAAGACGGGAAATTATTGAAAAAGAAAAATACCTTTACGGATTATATTGATTGTTCTAACTTTTTAATCAGTCAAAAATATACCAATTCCAAACACCTTTATGCGGAAGGCGGTTCAGCCGGAGGTTTGTTGATGGGGGCAGTAGTGAACATGGCACCACAATTATATAATGGGGTAATTGCTCAGGTTCCTTTTGTGGATGTTATGACAACCATGTTAGATGAAACGATTCCGTTGACAACTTCAGAATATGACGAATGGGGAAATCCCAATGACAAAGTATATTATGATTACATGAGGTCCTATTCACCTTATGATAACGTAAAGGCTCAAGATTACCCAAACATGTTGGTTACTACCGGATTGCATGATTCACAGGTGCAATATTGGGAACCGGCAAAATGGGTAGCCAAATTACGAACAGTAAAAACGGATAAAAATTTATTATTTTTAGATACAAACATGGATGCAGGTCATGGCGGAGCTTCAGGGCGTTTTGAAGCATTGAAAGAGACTGCAAAAGAATTTAGTTTTTTATTAGATTTGGAAGGAATAACTCAGTAATTAAATTTTTTTTATACATTTGCAAAGTTTTGAGGTTGCCAAAAACAATAGAAGTTTGCCTTGACTAACATATTTTTTATGAAACAACAGATTAAAGCCTATAATAGTGTATTGGATTTAATAGGTAATACTCCCTTAATTAAACTCAATAGAGTCACTGAAAACCTTGATGGTAATTTTTATGCTAAGGTTGAATCATTTAACCCCGGCCATTCCACAAAAGATAGAATCGCATTATATATTATTGAAGAAGCTGAGAGGCAAGGAATTTTAACGCCCGGCGATACAATTATTGAAACTACTTCCGGAAACACCGGTTTTAGTTTAGCTATGGTAAGTATTATAAAAGGCTATAATTGTATACTAGCGGTAAGCTCAAAATCATCTCGCGACAAAATTGATATGTTGAGGAGTATGGGGGCAAAAGTTTATGTTTGTCCGGCACACGTTTCAGCAGATGATGAACGATCTTATTACAATGTTGCCAAACGGTTACATGAAGAGACAAAAGGTTCGATTTATATCAACCAATACTTTAACCAATTAAATGTTGATGCTCATTACAAAAGTACCGGTCCGGAGATTTGGGAACAAACCAACGGAAATATAACCCACTTGATTGCTTGTAGTGGTACAGGAGGTACAATATCCGGAACAGCTAAATTTTTAAAAGAGAAAAATCCGAATATCAGAATTCTAGGAGTTGATGCTTATGGCTCAGTATTAAAAAAATACCACGAGACTAAAGAGTTTGACAACGAAGAAATATATCCTTACCGTATCGAAGGTTTAGGTAAAAACTTAATTCCCACTGCTACTGATTTTGATATTATTGATAAATTCATGAAAGTAACTGATGAAGAAAGTGCTCATACTACCCGTGAAATAGCTTTAAAAGAAGGTTTATTCGTGGGATATACTTCTGGTGCTGTTGTTCAAGCCATCAGACAATTTGCTGAGGAAGGTGAATTTGATGAAAATTCAAATGTAATTGCTATTTTTCCTGATCACGGTTCTCGCTACATGAGCAAAGTGTTTAGTGATGATTGGATGAATGAACAAGGATTTTTTGACAGTATCAATATGGAAGAGGTTCAAAAAATTGAATTTATAAAATAAGAAACTAGAAAAAAGAATATAAAAAAACTCCAAGTTGAAACGCTTGGAGTTTTTTATTTAAGTGTTTTCCGGTATTAGGATTTAGTATTCAGAGAACTGAAGATTACTTAAGTTTTTATAAATACCGTTTTCAACTTCTACTAGCTCTTTGTGCGTTCCTTGTTCAGCAATGACTCCATTGTTTAAAACTAAGATGTTGTCAGCACTTCTAATGGTCGCTAAGCGATGAGCAATGATTATACTTGTTCTACCTTTCATTAAGGTTTCTAGAGCTTCCTGAACCAGTTTTTCACTTTCGCTGTCTAAAGACGAGGTGGCTTCATCTAAAATTAAGATACTCGGATTTTTCAACAATGCTCTGGCGATGGCTATGCGTTGCCGTTGACCACCGGATAATTTAATTCCACGTTCACCAACTAAGGTTTCAAATTGTTCCGGAAAACCATTTATAAATTCTAAGGCATTAGCTTGTTGAGCAGCAATTTTTATTTCTTCAAAAGAGGCATCCGGTTTTCCATAGGCAATATTTTCTTTGATGCTTCCTCCAAAAAGAATAACGTCTTGGGGTACAATACTCATATTTCCTCTTAATTGTTCCAGTTCATAGGAATATATGTTTTTATCATCGATTAAAATTTCTCCCGAATTTAAATCATAAAATCGTAGAAGCAAAGCCGAAATGGTTGATTTTCCGGCACCACTTGGTCCAACTAGTGCAATTTTCTGGCCAAATTTTGCTGTGAAAGAAACATCTTTTAACACCTCAATTTCTTTCCGAGAAGGATAGCTGAAACCTACATTTTTAAAGGTCACATTTCCGTTGATTTTATCCCTTGATTTGGGTGCTAAACCGTTAATGTCTTCTGGTTTTTCATCTAATAATTCAAAAACACGCTCAGTTGCACCAACTGCCTTTTGAATTTGAGCATATAATTCGGCTATTCCACCAAAAGAAGCTCCTACAAAAGTGGAGTATAGAACAAAAGTAATTAATTGTCCTACAGACATTTCACCGTTTATACTTAAAGTAACCCCAAACCAAACAACCGCCACAATAGCTCCAAATAAACAAAAAATAATGAAGGAAGCAAAATAACCACGATATTGACCGCCTTTAATAGCAATCGATACAATTTCATTAATTTTTCCTCTATAACGGGCAATTTCATACCATTCGTTAGCAAAAGCTTTCACGTTGCTGATGCCTTGTAAGGTTTCTTCAACAATAACCTGACTTTCCGCCACTTGGTCTTGTACTTTCTTGGAGTATTTCCGGATGAAACGACCGAATATAACTGCAGCAACAGCGACTAAAGGGACGACAGCTAACATCATCAGGGTCAATTTAATGCTTTCACTGGCTAATAAAATTACACCACCAATTATTAGGATAAACTGTCTTAAAAATTCGGCTATCGTGGTGGTTAATGTATCTTGAATTTGATTTATATCCGAACTGATTCGGCTGTTTAATTCACCGACCCTTTTTTGAGAAAAAAAGTTCATCGGAAGCTTTATCAAATTTGAATATAGGGCAAAACGCAAATTTGCAAGCGTATTTTCGGTAAAATTTACAAATAAATATACTCTAAAAAATGAAAAGAACGACTGCAAAAATAATATTCCAATTAGTCCTAAGGCAACGTTATTAGCTGCATTTATGTCTTTGTCTTTGACACAATCTACTAACATTCCCATTAATTTTGGGAAAGCTAGGGCAGTACCGCCCGTTAATAAAAGAAAAATTAAACCGATAAAAAATTTCCATCGATGAGCATCGGCATACTTAAAAATCAACAATGCTTTACTGAGCGATGAAGCGTTTATTTTTGCTTTGGGTAAATCGTTTTCTTTAAATCGAGCCATTATTTTTTTGTAAAGTAAATGATTAAAAAGTAAATAGGTGATTGAACAATATATAATTTCCAATCGTTTAAAAACTAAAAAACTCCCTTTATAGAGAGCTTTTGATTGTTTTTTGTTCTAAATTATTCTTGCATCGTGTGATAAACGTTCATGACGTCATCGTCTTCTTCAATTTTTTCCAATAATTTTTCTACATCGGCCATTTCTTCCGGAGTAAGTTCTTTGGTAATTTGTGGGATTCGTTCAAAACCGGAAGATAAAATTTCGATGTGGCGATTTTCTAATTCTTTTTGAATAGCTCCAAAACTTTCAAAGGGAGCATACATTAAGATTCCATCTTCGTCAGCAAAAATTTCTTCTACGCCAAAATCAATCATTTCTAATTCTAATTCATCCACATCTTGGCCTTCAGCAGGTATTCTGAAATTACAGGTGTGATCAAACATAAATTCAACCGAACCTTGTGTACCAAAAGTACCATTACATTTGTTGAAATAACTTCTGATATTGGCAACTGTTCTGTTATTATTATCGGTGGCCGTTTCAATCAAAATAGCAATCCCATGAGGAGCATATCCTTCAAATAGAACTTCTTTATAGTTAGCGGTATCTTTATCCGATGCTTTTTTAATAGCCCTTTCCACATTGTCTTTCGGCATGTTAGCCGCTTTGGCATTCTGCATTACCGCTCTTAATCTGGAATTTGTTTCTGCATTCGGACCGCCTTCTTTCACGGCCATGACAATGTCTTTTCCTATTCTGGTAAACGTTTTAGCCATCGCAGACCAACGTTTCATTTTACGTGCTTTTCTAAATTCAAACGCTCTTCCCATTTCTGTTTATTTCAATATTCTAATTTAGTTGTTCAATGTTCAAAATTTGACTGCAAAAATAACACTTAAACTGTTATTTCAAAAAATTATTACTTTTTATAAAAAGGCAATTTTACTACTTTTGCGGCTACTTTATTATTTCTGATTTGAATAAAAATTTCACTTCCTTCAGAGGCAAATTCAGTTTTCACATAGCCCATTCCTATTCCTTTTCCAACGGTTGGAGCCATAGTTCCGGAAGTCACAATTCCGATATTATTTCCATCTGCATCTACAATTTCATAATCATGCCTTGGAATTCCTCGTTCGGTTAATTCAAAACCAACTAATTTTTTGGTGACACCGGCTTCTTTTTGTTTTTTCAGGTTTTCAGAATTAGTGAACTCTTTGTTGAATTTGGTAATCCATCCTAAACCGGCTTCAATAGGAGAAGTGGTATCATTAATGTCGTTTCCATATAAACAAAAACCCATTTCCAATCGCAAAGTATCACGAGCAGCTAATCCGATAGGTTTGATACCAAAAGAAGCTCCGGCTTCAAAAACTTTATTCCATATTTGTATCACTTCCGAATTTTTACAATAAATTTCAAATCCACCTGACCCGGTATAACCGGTTGCGGAAATGATTACATGTTCGATTCCGGCAAAATCAGCCACTTCAAAATGATAGTATTTAATTTCAGCTAGATTAATGGATGTCAACGATTGCATGGCTTCCATTGCTTTTGGTCCTTGAATGGCTAATAAGGAATAATCTTCAGAAAGATTTTTCATTTCAACGTCTAAATCATTGTGAGACGAAATCCAATTCCAATCTTTATCGATATTGGATGCATTAACGACTAATAAATATTGTTCCTCTTTAATTTTGTAAACGATTAAATCATCTACAATTCCACCATCATTATTTGGAAGGCAAGAATATTGTGCTCTACCATTATATAATGTGGCTGCATCATTAGAAGTTACTTTTTGAATTAGAGCTAGTGCATTAGGGCCTGTTAACAAAAATTCCCCCATGTGCGATACATCAAAAACGCCCACCCCGTTTCGAACCGTTTCATGTTCGGCAGTAACTCCTTCATATTGAACAGGCATATTGTATCCTGCAAATGGAACCATTTTAGCTCCTAAACTCTCGTGAATGTGTGATAAAGCTGTATTTTTCATTAGTTTGTTGTGTATAATTTGAAGTGGCTAATTTATTAAAAATAATGAAATTTTTGAGTGAAATACGCTGTCAAATTTATTTAATTGTTACTTTTTTATTCGATTAGTCATTATTCTTGCATAAATCAGATTTCTATCCAAAAATATTTTCATTCACAATCCTAAAAACATATATTTACTTTTTTAATAATTAATGCATTCCATTTTTTGATAGCATGAAGCAAGAAGAAAATATAGTACCACAACACATTGAAAAAGAAATTATTGAACCCCAACTCAATATGCTTTTAACTACTGATGAAGAGGATGAAAGACCGGTTTATATCGCAGGAAATTTTAACAATTGGGTTACACAGGATAAGAATTTTCAAATGGAAAAAGTAGGAAAGGGACTTTATCATTTTAAATTTCCTTTTGATTTTATATATCCGGACGAAATGTTATACAAATTCACCCGAGGTGATTGGAGTGAAGTAGAAATTGACAAATATGGAAATCGGACTGAAAATCGTTCGTGCAAACAACATAACGGTCTAAAAAAAGAGCATGTTGCCAAATGGAGAAGAAATTGGTTGCCTTTTAAACCTAATTTTTTACCCAAGGTTCATTTAATTTCTAAAGAATTTGAGATTCCACAGTTGAATAAAACCAGAAAAGTGTGGGCATTGTTGCCACATGATTATGAAACTTCCACAGAACATTATCCGGTAATGTATTTACAGGATGCTCAAAATTTATTCAACGAAAAAGCTAAATACGGAAATTGGGAAATTGATAAAAAATTGGCCGTTATGGCCGAATATAAAATTGGTAAAATCATTGTAATTGCCGTTGAGCATGCTGATAATGAACGAATTATTGAATATAATGTGGGTAATACCGTATTAGGTGTCGGACAAGGAAAAAAATACATTCGGTTTTTAACTGATACCTTAAAACCATTTATAGATGCCAATTTCAGAACTAAACCGGAACGTGAGCATACCGGTATCGGCGGG
The DNA here is from genome assembly GCA_022709825.1 of Bacteroidota bacterium. GTDB lineage: Bacteria > Bacteroidota > Bacteroidia > Flavobacteriales > Flavobacteriaceae > Flavobacterium. Next base: position 9,937 of record JAKLIC010000005.1, read on the forward strand.
AGTTCTATGGGTGGATTGGTGAGTATTTTTAGCGGGATTATGTATCCTGAAGTATTTGGAAAACTGATGATTTTTTCGCCCTCGTTGTGGGTAGTCCCTAAAATTAAGTTGTCTTTTTTAGATATGGAAGAGTCGCAAGACACCCGCATTTATTTGTATGCCGGAGGAGATGAAAGTGCGACAATGATTGATCATGTAAAGAATTTTAAAAAAAGACTGCATAAAAAAGATGCCATTAATGACAAAATGAAAGTACGATTGAGCATCAACGAACAAGGAAAACATAACGAAGTGTATTGGAGTGATGAATTTCCAAAAGCGATAGAGTGGTTGTTTTTTAGTACAAAAGAGGATTGACAATATTCCTTTCAATTTCAAAAATTAAATAAAAAATTGTTTCTTTATGAAAATTCAATATACAAATAGTCAATCCTTAAAAAAACTGAACTTAATCCCGTATTTTGAAACGGAGGAAAGTATTGTTTTTAATGAAATTAAACTTTCAAAGTCAGTTTTCTCCGGAAAAAAAGACAGTCTTCACCTTTTTGAAAAGGACGAAAACCTTTTTCTATTCATTGGATTAGGAAAGGAACCCGACTATAAAGTTATTAAAACTGCGTTTAGAAGAATCTCAGCCAAGCAAATTTTGCATTTTAAAGAGGAGGCTAAGCTTTTTCTTTCCGCTGATTTCTCCAACGAAAATGTGGAAGCAATTATTTCAGGACTTTGGTTAGGAACCTATCAATTAGGCCATTATAAAAAAGATAAAAAGCAGCATCCTTTGGAAAACGATGATTTTGATTTCGAAATCAATTCAACATTAGAGATTAAAAATACTGTTATTAAAAGTTTAAAAATTGCCAAAGCTCAATTAGAAACATATCGTTTAGTTGATTTACCCCCCAATAAAATTACCCCCAAACATTTAGCCGATTGGGCTATGCAAACGGGTAAAAATTATGGTATTGAGGTTACAGTAATTGGTTCGGAACAAGCCTATATTTTAGGTTTAGATGCCTTTAATGCGGTAGGCAAAGGAAGTGCCAACGAATCACAGTTTATCATCATGGATTATCATCCAACGACTGCTAAAAAGCACATAGGCTTGGTTGGTAAAGGAATAACTTTTGATACCGGTGGTTTAAATATAAAAACGGCAGGAATGGTCCATATGAAATGTGATATGGCTGGTGGTGCAGCCGTTTTGGGAACCATGCAACTGATTGCCGATTTACAATTGCCTTATCGGGTTACTGCTATCGTTCCCGCTTGTGAAAATTCGGTAGATGCTAATTCTTTTTTACCCAGCGATGTAATTGGAAGTTACAGTGGTCATTCCATTGAAATCATTGATACCGATGCTGAAGGAAGATTAATTTTAGCGGATGGATTAGCATATTTAATCAAAAATTACAACCCGGAAACGGTTCTTGATATCGCTACGCTAACCGGAAGCAGTGTCGCCACTTTTGGATATGAATGTGGAGCGTTATTCAGTAAGAATGATATGTTAGCGAAACAGTTGCAAAAGGCAGGTGATGTAACGGGTGAACGACTTTGGCCTTTGCCGTTATGGGATGTTTATAAATCGGATATTGAAAGTGAAATTGCCGATGTAAAAAATTATTCAGGAAAACCGGTCGCCGGTGCTATTTCTGCTGCAAAGTTTTTAGAATTTTTTACTGAAAATCATGTTTCATGGGCACATCTCGATATTGCCGGCGTTTCATTTGTAGATGATGAATTTGCCAAAACCAAGCATGCTTCTGCATTTGGTGTGCATTTAATTACTAATTTTATTGAAAACCTATAGTCTATGGAAAATACTGCTAAAACATTCATTTGTATTTCTAATTATTTTAAAGGGAATGATTTTTTAATCAATATGAAGAAATTGGGTAACAAAGTTTATCTCATAACTTCAGAAAAATTACGGAACAAACCTTGGGCTCATGATTCAATTGAAGAAATTTTTTATATGCCGGGACAGGATGTGGATTGGGATTTAGATATGCTATTGCATGGGGTAGCAGGATTAATGCGGAAGGAAAAAATTGATGCTATTGTAGCCTTAGATGATTTTGATGTGGAAAAAGCAACTTTTTTACGTGAAAATATCCGAATGGATGGAATGGGACAAACGACCGGTCGTTATTTCAGGGATAAATTAGCCATGAGGGTAAAAGCACAATCGGAAGGCGTTCCGGTTCCTGCTTTTAGTGCGTTGTTCAATGATGAATATATCAATCATTTTGCCGATACCGTTTCGCCTCCATGGGTTTTAAAGCCACGTTCAGAAGCTTCAGCAACCGGAATTATGAAAGTGTATTCGAAAGAAGAATTATGGCAAAAAATTCATGAATTGGGAGACAATCGTATTAAGTATTTGGTTGAACAGTTTAAACCCGGAGCAGTATATCATTGTGACGGATTGAATTTTAACTCAAAAGTGTTGTTTAGTTTGACTTCGCAATATTTAGCCACGCCAATGGAAATTTCGCAAGGGGGTGGGATTTTTAGAAGTGCAAACATCAAGTACAATTCCGCCGATGATAGAGCCATTAAGAAAGTAAATGAGCAAGTCATGAAATCATTTGGAATGAAACACGGAGCCACACATACCGAGTTTATTAAATGTAATGAAGACGGAAAAATTTACTTTTTAGAAACGTCTTCCCGAGTAGGAGGTGCTCATTTAGCAGAAATGGTTGAAGCCGCTTCCGGTATAAATTTATGGGGAGAATGGGCTAAAATTGAAGATGCTCTTGTTCGTGGAATTGAGTACAAAGTACCTTCTCCAAAGAATCAGTTTGCTGGAATTGTATTGACCTTATCCAAATATGAATACCCTGATTTGAGTGGGTTTAATGACATTGAAATTTGTTTTCGGGTTCCGTTAGAATACCATGCCGGATTGATTGTAAAATCAGATAAACCGGAACGTGTTCGTAAATTGTTAGATGATTATGCAGAACGACTGGTGCAAGATTTTTCTACTGTTGTGAAACAAAAAGAAGTAAAGAAATTTCATTAAATTAAAACATAGTAATTTTTAATGTTTTATCAATTAAGTCATATAAGGAATATATTTTTTTAAAGCTTATGTGACTTATGTTTTTAATATTCATAATTTAAAATTGAAAAAATATAACTCCAAAAACTTCCACAAACACACTTTTTGCCTTTGGAAAGAAGTTTCTCAAACTGATTTTGAGTTACAAAAATCGCATTTCAAAAGTAAATCGGGGAGTGAATATTTTTTTACCGAGGAGGGAGTTTACCGTATTTCCAATCATTGGGGTCGAGCGGCCAATTGCCGTTGGCGATTAATTTCTTTAGAAAATTATAAAAATCAAGAGACAAAAGTGGGTTTTGCAAAATGGATTGATTTTTACCCAAATGATGAAACGACCAACTTATTTTTTATTCAGGTTGATTTTGAAATGAAAACGGTTGATTTTTTTCATAAAGAAATACCATTTTATGATAATAAAGCAACTTTACGAAATGCCTCTGAAACCACTAAAACAATCAAGATTATCAAACAAGTTTTAAACGAAGAGGATTGGGCGAAGTATTTGGAGTATGAAGATTTGGAGGGTTTACGAGAAGATTTTGTAATGAAAATGGTTTATGATGGGATGAGTTTTGGAGAGGCGAGGAGGAATTTGATTAAATAGTTTAAATTTAAGAAACATTATGAAACTATGTTAAAAAAAATATTATTTTTAGTTTTATTTTAGCTTCAACTTCAATTTTTGCTCAAGAAATTATTTCTAGAAATATAGAAATTTTATTTTTTGAAAATGAAAAAAGAGTTGAATATGAAGTTTATGCTGTTAATGATAATACAAATTTAATCTTAAAATTGGCAAAAGTTAACGGTCTTATTAATATTGATAAGAATTTAAGTAACTGTACATTATTCATTAAAAATGAAAATCATATTGTAAAAATTCCTAAAATCGATTATTTGTTTGATGTAAATTTTATAGAAGTAAATTTTTATGATTCTGAAAACAAACAATTATTTGAGAAAAAATACAACAAAGAGTTTAAAAGAAAAGGGAAAAGTTATCAGGTATATTTTGGTTTAGAAGATATTTATTTTCTAGATTATTCAAAAAAACAAATAAGGAAGTTAAATATAAATTTTAGAAACCTTAAGTATTGATAATATTGATTATTTGTGTGAGACGAATATAATATTTCTATTCAAGTAAATTATCATAACGATTTGCAAACTTTCCTAACATTTTACCTTCAACTACTATTTCTCAAACATCCCGACTGTACCACCAACCCAATCTTTGTCTTTATTGAATTTTACACCAATCATTTCACCTCGGCTTAGTCGGACTAAATTGGTCACTAGGGTAGGCGAGGGAGCGTCTTTTTTCCAAACGGCTAGCAAGCGAACTTCCGCTTTTACTTTGCCATCCGGCGATTGAATGATGGGTAGGTAGTCTACTTTTTTCTGTAGAATGTATAAGTCTTTCTCTTTTACGGCTTCGATGTCTTCTTTTTTCACATGAAAAATTACGCCACTTCCTGAGAAAGAAAATAAGGGTTTGAGTACATAATTTTCTAAATCGGTTGGAATTACTTTTAAGTCAGATAACAAGGTAGTTTCAATGAAGTATTTTCCTTTTAAATAAGGCAAAATAAATTTACTGATGCGAAAAAACCAATTCGGATGTCCTGCCCATTCCACCTCTAAATCGGCAGAAAAATCAAAGTTGAGTTTCAAATCAGAACGCAAATCCAATTCGTCAAAAATAACACGATTATAAATGCGTTTGACTTCAACTTCAAGTCCTTTATCATTAGTGTAATATAGTTTTCTTCCTTTTTGAATTAATTCCGTTACACAAACTATCGGAATTCCAATGTCGCGTTTGCAATAGTAAAAATCAATTTTGGTGTTTTGTTTTTCCGGTTCAATTTCTAACAGAATTACATTTTCTTTTGGATAATTATTACAAATAACTTCTTCTATTAATTTTAAATACGATTCGTTATCCAAACCATTTAGATAAGGAGTTAATTCCGATAGAAAAGGGTAAAGCCCTTCAAATTTATGGGCAAGATTACTTTGGAAATTATATAATGAAGGAAAACCTTGGACTTCAATTAGTTTTGGAATAATTTTTCCTTCTTCTTCGCAAATACCAAAATCGATGGCTAAAAATGTGGTGTGATTATCTTCATTTGGAACTTTTCTATTTAAATCTAACGCTTTGCTGGTTAAATCTTTAAAATCATTCTTTTGAATAAAATGAATGACTTCATGGCAACCTTCTAACAGTTGATTTTTTAATTCATTGGATATAAAAAAAGGTGTTTCACCAATTCGAAAGGTAGGTTTGTAATCAAAATCAGCCGAGATACTTTCTATTAAATGATTGTATTTTTCGAAAGTAAATTGTTCGTTGAATTGTTTTCTGTATAATGGATTCATAACCTGCTTTTTTAACCAAAAAGGCACAAAAGAATTAAACTGATGTGCCTTTATAGAAATTACTATTATTCAATTTAATTGGAAAGAATTTTTTTATGCTTTAATAAATCGTTGATGGCTATTCGAAGGAAATTTGGAATTATCGTTTCATTAGTTTGATAAATTTTATCTTCTTCTACCAGATTTTCCAACATTTTTAAGAATTTCACACGACCTTTCATTTTTATAATTTTTTCACGAAAGTTTTTATCTTTCATGTGAGCTAAAAAGCTTAGTGGATCAGCTTCCGGATGAAATTGCAAACCAACAAATTCATTAGAAAATCGAATTCCCATGACGGCTCTTTCGTATTGTACATGGTCTCTTATCTTTTCTAAAGCGATGATTTGAGCTCCCATTTTTTTAAAATTTTTCAAATGAGGCTGTACCACTTGAAAATCTCTACTATCTATTGTGTAAAACGGATTCGTCAACCCTTCAAATAACGGGTCATTCATGCCTTCGTTTACTTTATGAGTTGTCATAACGCCAAAAGAAGTGTCTTTTCTTTTATTTACCTCGGCTAAACCAAAATGTTTGCAGGCCATTTGAAAGGAATGACAAATGAATAATACATGTTTTTTCATGTCGTTTTCCTTGTTCCATTTCCAAATTGAATCAATCAATTCAAAATATTTTACATCCCAATCACCATCACCTTCTAATGGATTTCCTGGTCCACCAGTGGATATATAAATATCAAATTTTTTAATATCCGGAAATTCTTTTTTTCCACGAATATCGAAAACCTGAAAAGAAACCATTTGATTAAATCCATTGATAATGTCAAAAATACAACGCATGCCTTGATTAGGCTCTCCATCATACATGTCTAATACTGCAATTCTGATTTGTCTATTCATTTGGGAATAATTTAATGAAGCAAATATAACTTATTTGAATGAATGTCAACTTTGTTGCTTTTATTGTTTATTAAATATTCTATCAACATTTTGATTTCTTTCTAAGAGGTTAATTTCAACTTTATCATTGTTATAAAGGATAAAAATTATTTTAAATTCCCTTTGTAAATTGACTTGTAATAAAATCGACCACTTTGGTTAAATCTTGAGTTTCTTCAAAAACAGCCAATTGTTTAGCGGCACCGGTTCCTTCGCGTAGGATGGTGTGCACATAATTGATTTCGTCACGGCTTCCCAATTCATCCACCACATCATCAATAAATTCTAGTAATTCCAAAATTAACTCTTTTGTTGGCACTTCTTTTTGAAGTCCAAAATCAATCATGTTACCTTGAACACCATAACGGGCCGCACGGAATTTGTTCTCTTTTATCAACGCCAAACGATACACATTAAAACTAGTATTAGCCATGTTTAATCTATATAATTTTGCCACAATCGCTTGAATAATAGCTACAATACAAATCGTTTCATCCACCGTTAAACTCATATCACAAATACGAAATTCTATCGTATTATAAAATGGATGTAATCGTAAATCCCACCAGATTTTCTTAGGATTATCTATACAATTTGTTTTAACTAAGGTTTCTAGAAAATTATCATATGACTGAACCGAATCAAAATATTCCGGTAAACCGGTTCTTGGAAATTTATCAAAAACTTTTGTTCTGAATGATTTGTATCCAGTGTTTCTGCCTTCCCAAAAAGGAGAATTTGTTGATAATGCAAAAATATGAGGCAGAAAATAACAAGCTTGGTTGATTAGTTGCAAACCAATTTCTCTACTTTCAATGCCGACGTGACAATGCATTCCAAATATTAAGTTTGAACGAGCAGCGTCTTGTAACTCGTTTACAATAGTGTGATACCTTGGATCATCTGTAATTGGTTGGTCTTGCCATTTAGAAAAAGGGTGGGTTCCGGCTGCACCAACAACTAATCCTTGATTAGCAGCTAATTCTACGATTTTATTTCGTAAAAAAGTGATTTCTTCCCGAGCCTCTTTTACATTTTTACAGATATTAGTACCTACCTCCACCACGGATTGATGCATTTCTGCTTTCACTTGTTCCTGTAAAATGATTTTTGCACCATCTACAATTTTCGACATGTGTGAACGTAAATCCCTTGTATCCGGATCAATAATCAAATATTCTTCTTCTACACCAAGTGTAAATACCGGCAATTCTTTCTTCATAATCATTTTATTAAAAAAACTGTTACTTATATAAAAAAAAGGCTATTTGCATTAAAATCGTTTAGCATCATTTACAGAGCCTTTCATAAAAGTTCCCCAAGTTAGGTTCATTTGTCCGTCTTTGTGCTTTTTAGCATATTCTATGGCCATTTTAGCAGCTTCTTCAACAACCCATTCAAAGTTTTCTTTACCCACAGAAGTCAATTCAGCATCAGGAGCTGGATTTCCAAAATCAATAGCGTAAGGAATTCCGTCACGAACGGCAAATTCTACAGTATTAAAATCGTAGCCCAATCCCTTACAAAGTCGAAGTGTGTAATCTTTTACGGTAGCCAATAGTTTTTTATCTGCCGGAGGACCATCTACAACATATCTCAAATGATGGGGATTACGGGGTTCATAGGGCATAATTCGAACCGCTTTACCACCTAAACAATAAACACGGAAATATTGATCAAAGACAATTTCTTCCTGCAAAAGCATAACTAATTGTCCGGTTTCACGATGAATTTCCCAAAACATATCACGATCTTCTAATCGATAGACGTTTTTCCATCCACCACCGGCATACGGTTTCATGTAAGCAGGAAATTTTACATAGTCAAAAATCGCTTCCCAATCCATTGGGTATTTTAAATTTCTAAATGATTTGCTGGTTGTATCCGTTGGATGTTCCGCAGAGGGAAGAATTACTGTATTTGGTAATGGAACGCCCAATACATCAGCTAAACAATTATTAAAAAATTTATCATCGGCACTCCACCAAAATGGATTATTGATTACTGCGGTTCCTGTTAAAGCAGCATTTTTTAAATAGGCACGATAAAATGGAACATCTTGAGAGATTCTATCAATTATCACGGCATATTCTGTTGCTTTATTTTGAACTACTTTATCAATAGAAACGGCTTCAGCAATGATTCCTTTTTCATTTTTTGAATTAACACGATTTATAAATGCTTGTGGGAAGGTATCTTCCATTCCGAATAAAATTCCAATTTTTTTCATTTTGTATTAATTTAATTATGATTAAATAATGCTTTCGTTATTGTTATAAAAACTTAATTCTGGATAAATAATGAGGAAACATTTCTTTCCAAACCGGCCAATCATGTTCGCGGTTTTGACGAATATCAAGCCAATGAGGAACATCACGGTGAGCCAAAACACGGCTTAATTTGAGATTTGCATCAAAACAAATATCCCAGTTCGAAGTACCCAAAATAATATCCATATTCCATAATTCCCGATCGTTCAAACCATGCAAATAATCTTCAGGACTATTATAAAAAACATTGTCATCATGGTATCCATCCATAAAGTTTTTAATATTAAATGCTCCTCCCATTGAAAAGACATGACTTACGTAACCCGGATGGCGAAATGCAAAATTTGCCGCATGATATCCTCCAAAACTACATCCGGCGACAGCTACTTTACCGGAATAGGTATTGTTTTTGACTCTTTCTACAATTTCATTACAAATCATTTTATCATACCAAACATGGTTTTGAATGCGATGTGTGGGATGAATATTTTTGTTGTAAAAACTATCTTTATCAATGCTGTCCGGACAAAATATTTGAATTAATCCTTGTTCGATATACCATTTCGCGGATTCAATCAATCCTTGGTCTCTATTTTCATAAAAACTTCCCATCGAAGTTGGAAATAAAATAACCGGATATCCTGCATGACCAAAAACTAACATTTGAATCTCTCTTCCTAAGTTAGGTGAGTGCCATTTGAAATATTCTTCTTTCATATCATTGGTTTTAACAATAATACTGAATTTTAGGCAAAATAAAACAAGAGGACTTGAGATTTTGTTATTTTTATGATTATATGTTTATGAATATGAAATGAATAAATAAAATACAAAAAATGCCCACAAAATCGTACTACCTTTCAATAATTTGCAATAAAAATGATGCTTTTTAAATTGATTACGAGTTGTTTTAAGTGCCGATTATACCTTTTTAATTAAAAAATCATTTAAGAATATACAATTTGGGCAGTAAAATGAAGTAAAAAATGCGTAAATTTATAGAACATAAAATGAAATTTATCGATTTATTAAAATCAAAAGGATTATGAAAAATGTGACCTACATATATCTAGTTATGCCCTTAATTTTTTCTTGTAGCCCGAAAATTCTAAAGAGTGAGAGTGTTAGTGAAGCTACATTAATAAAATCAAAAAATACGGGTTATTTTCACGCAATTGGTACGGAGCCTTTTTGGAATTTAGAAATATCCGAAAACAGTATTCGATTTAAAGAAGTAACTGCTGATTACGAAATCAATATTTCTCATGTGGAACCTGTTAAAGTGATGGATGCAAATATAAAGATGTATATATCCGTTTCAGAGGAACAAGAAATGAAAATAATAATAGAACAAAAAGATTGCTCTGATAAGATGTCGAACAATAAATACTCCTATCAGGTTAAAGTAGAATTAAAGAAAAAAAATCAAACTGCGATTACTACTTTTTATGGTTGTGGAAATTATATTGCGGATTACAGATTATATGATAATTGGGTTCTTGAAGAATTAAAAGGAAAAAAAGTGAGTAAAGATAATTTTGCAAATGAACTTCCGCTTTTAGAAATCAATGCCTCTGATAAAAAAATCATGGGATATGCCGGTTGTAATCGAATCAATGGAACTTTATTTCAAGAGCGTGAATTACTTCGATTTACAAATATTATCAGTACTAGAATGGCTTGTAATCAAGCTAACTTAGAACAGGAATACTTGAAATGTTTGCAAAGTTCTACTCAATATGAAATAAAAAATAACAGACTTTATTTATCTAACCCATCCGAATTGCTAATTGTATTTAAGAAAATAGATTAGGATAAATCTTGAAATTCAAAAATTTGCACATTGCTTTTCAATCGTTCGATTAACATATTCATCATTCTTTTGTTGAGATTGGAGGAATTTTGAATATATTCTGCATATTCATCTATTGTAAAAAGGCCAATGACCATACCTTTTAGAGAGTTTCTGAATTTGATGTCTTTTTGAATAGCATTTTCTATGAATAGCAATTTCTTCTCAACAGAATAAGAATAGAAATCGTTTTTATGTTTAGAAACGTAATTTTTGAATACATCAATAAACAAATCATTCTGTAATTTTAGGATAGGGCGGATGGTTAAATTTTGAAATTTTTCCTCTTTTGAGGATTGTTCGTTAACCACACCAAGTGCTTCGCCTCTGTTTTCAATAATATAAAAATCGCGATTGTTCATTTTTTTCTTTTAAAATTATAAAAAAACCTCTGTCGTTAAACAGAGGTTCATTTATAGTTATTAAGAATGAATTGTTAATTATTTTACTTTAAAAGTTACTCTTCTTACCAATCTTCTAGCACCGGCTGAATCTTTATCAACAGAAGTATCTTCACCTTCAGAAACAACATTCAATCTGTCTTCAGTAATACCTGCTTTCAATAAAATTTCTTTAACGCTGTTTGCTCTTGTGGCAGCTAACTTATCATTGTAAGGATTTTTACCAATTTCATCTGCATGACCAATAATATCTACAGTTGCAGTTGGGTTATTTCTTAAATAAGTTAAGATAAAATCAATTCCTTCAGTAGAAACATTAGTTGGTTTCGTTTTGTTGAAATCAAAATAAGTAGCTACATAGCCTTCGTTGATTAATTTTTTAACGGTTTCTTTTTCAGAGTTAACTAACATTTGATTGGTAGTGTAAGTACTGTTTAAGTATCTTTCCATTTCGTCCGGAACACCGTTTTTGTTTAAGTCAACCATTCTACCTTTGGTATCTACAGCAATACCGGCAATTGAATTTGGTTCAACATCTAAATAATCAGGCACACCATCTTGATCTGTATCACCCATATTATTTTCAATTTCACCAACACGTTTTTCAAGAGCTTCAATTTCTTCTTGTTGTTTATCTCTTAAGACAGCCCAATCTCCGTGAATTTTTTCAGCACCAAAAGAGAAGGAAGCTCCTAACGATATAGTATATAAACTTCCTGCTAAATTATTGTTTGGATCAGAATATGCTCCATCCCAATTGAAATGTTGTCTTACATAAGAATTCATCGTAAAATCTGCATTCATTGCTAAATGTTTAGTGATTCTAAATTCAGGAGTAAATCCAAACATAATACCACCGTTCCATTCATCTCTATCTTTATTAATTCCCATTTGAGGAGTCATTTGTGCCACTTGAATACCTCCATGGAATAAGAAACTAAATCTTCCTAAAGGTTCTTGAATATCAAATAATCGAGCCGCATTAACAACACCTTGAACACCAAAACGGATGTGTTGCATTTCAAAATCTAAACTTTCATCGCTTAAATTTTCTAAACGATCAAAAGCAACATCTGCTTTTAAACCAAATTTAGGACTAAACATATAACGAACACCACCACTGTAGTGATTTAAAGTTACAGAACCAAAAGATTTAGTTGGATCACTTCCAAAATAGCCAATAGAGTAAGGTTTAATACCTTTACTTTGACCTAGGTTAAATTCAAAAGACCATTTGTTGTATTCATCATTAAGATCAGTTTTAAGGGTATCTTTGTCTTGTGCGAAAGATTGTGTGAGGGTCAAAACTGAAAATGAAATTAATAGTATAAGTTTCTTCATTTTAAATTGTATCAAGTTAGATTTGTTAATTGCTGCAAATATAGAGCAAATGTTGAAATAATCAAGAATAATTGTTAAAATAATAAAATTAAACAGTTAATTAAAAACAAGTTAGAATGTTAAAATTGAATTAATATGAATATAAACCATGAATAACTAAATATTTATTTGTAATTGAATTGATACAATGCTGTTTTAATAAAAATTGCGAAATCCTTTTCGGTTAATGATTTCATAAAATTTTATTTTTAGAGTAAAGTAAAATTTAAATTTACCTAAAAAAAACATGAGATTTCACACAAGAAAATGGGTTAAACCCGAAGATTTGAATCCAAATGGGACTTTATTTGGAGGAAGGTTATTGGCATGGATTGATGAAGAAGTGGCTTTGTATTCCATTATACAATTAGAAAACCCGAGAGTGGTAACCAAACACATGTCTGAAATAAACTTTAAGAGTTCAGCTAAAACGGGTGATATTATAGAGATTGGTATCGATGTTGTAAAATTTGGAAAAACCTCAATTACTTTATCTTGTCAAGTGCGTAATATCATGACGAGAGAAATAATAATTTCCGTCGATACTATTACAATGGTAAATTTGGATCAAGAAGGTAAACCATTAGTACATGGAAAAACAAAAATAGAATTTATCACCGAACGATTAGATAAATAATCAATCTTTATTAATATATTTACTTTCAATATAAAATGTTCCAAATGGAATAATGGACGCTAAACAAATTATACCAAACTTTTTATAATTCCAAGGACTGGAAAACTTTAAGGTTAATGCTAATAATATATATAAAATAAATAATAAACCATGAGCCATTCCGATGGTTTTTACAAAAATATCCTGACCCGCCAAATACTTCATTGGCATGGCAAAAAATAAGAGTAGAATGAGTGATAATCCTTCGAACCAAGCTGTTTTTCTGAATATTTCTAGCATGTTATAACATTTGATAAATGGCAAAACCGTAAATTACAAATCGCATCAAACGCAATAAGGCAAATAAAAGAAAATTTTTGAAATTGAATTTTATCATCCCTGCAGCCATTGAAGCCATAGCAAAAGGCAATGGTAATAAAGCCCCGACAGCAATCAATAAACCGCCCCATTTTCGCATATTGATAATATGTTTTGTCATTTTTTCAGACATGAATTTATTAACCGAAGGAATATAAAGAATTGCTTTTCCGGTTATATAAGATACTACTCCTCCTAAATATGAAAGAATTGCTAATAACGAAAGATAAATAAGAGGAAAGTCTGTGTTTTTTGTCCAAGCTATAAAAATATCAGGCGGCAAAAGTCCAAGAATGGATTCGGAAATAAAAAATACGGAGAATATAGCAAAATCACTATATCGTTCTGTTAACATTATTAACGCCTCATTTATATTTATTACATAATAATGAACATAAAATAAAGCACCAAAAATGAGTAGGGTAGGTAAAAAAGCACTTTTTATTCCTTCAAAAATGAATTTGTAAAATCCGGTGTAAGTGTAATAAAGGTGAAGTTGTTTCCACTTATTTTTTTTAATTCGTTCTCTTTGCATAATTAATGAATATCACTTTCTTTAATGATAATAGTTGCTTTAGGTTTAATAAAATATAAATACAAGAATCCAATAGTACCTCCGGTTAAAGAGGCAATAAGGATTCCAATTTTTGCTTGTTGAATTAATTCATTATTGTCAAAGGCTAAATTTGCTACAAATAAGGACATAGTAAATCCGATAGAAGCTAATAATCCAACACCAATTAAATGTTTATAATTCATTCCTTCCGGTAATGATGCCAGTTTTAATTTGAGAAACAAACTTGTTACCCCAACAATTCCTATGAATTTACCGATTAATAGCCCGAAAATCACTCCAATTGCTACATAACTTGAAGTTGTAGTAGCTGTTTCAGATGATAATGTAACTCCGGCATTGGCCAAAGCAAAAATGGGCATAATTATAAAAGTAACTATTGGATGAAGGCCATGCTCTAATCGTTGAAGTGGGGTCATTGCTTGTTTAGACAATGTACGCATGTCTTCTAAAATATGAAGCTGTTCTGGAGTAACAGTTGGTACTCCATTAGGGTCGGCTTTTTTAAATTTTTCTAAATACATTTTCATTTTTTCCGAAAAACCAATCTCATCAATTTTGACATTTGCCGGGATTGTAAAAGCAGCTAAAACGCCTGCAATAGTGGCATGAACACCGGAGAGTAAAAAAGCCATCCACAATCCACCAATACCGAGTATACCATAATAAATTGTATTTCGGACACCAACCAGATTTGAAATAATTAATAATAGAAGAAAGGCAGTACCAATAATTAAACTGGTAAATGAAATATCTGATGTATAGAAAAAGGCTATTACCAATACAGCTCCAATATCATCAGCTATCGCCAAAACCGTTAAAAACAGTTTCAACGAAGTAGGAACTTTATCACCCAATAAAAATAAAACACCCAAGGCAAAAGCAATATCGGTTGCCATTGGTATTCCCCAACCGCTTTGAGCTTCCCCGGTGGAATTAAATAGTAAGTAAATTAGAGCTGGAAAAATCATTCCACCAAATCCTGCCGCTACAGGTAGAAAAGCTTTTTTTGGATTTGAAAGTTCACCACCAATTATTTCACGTTTTAATTCAAGCCCAACCACAAAGAAAAAAACGGCCATTAAACCATCATTTATCCAATGATGTAAATCTTGGTCTAAAAGGTATTTATTATCAAAGCCTAAACTGAATTTGTGTTCCCAAAAATGATGATAAGCTTCTTTCCAAGGTGAATTTGCTAAAATTAATGCAACAACTGCAGCTAAAAAAAGTACAATTCCTCCTGTTGTTGATTTACCTATAAACCGATTGACCGGGTTAATTACCCATTTATCAATTGGTGTTATTTTTAATCGGTATTTCATTAATAAGCCTTGTTTTTTTAAGGGTTGTAAAAATAGGAAAGTTCATTGATTATTCAGAATTTTAAAAGTCATTTTCTCTCAATTTATATTTAATTTAACCTTTGTCACTTTTTTTTTTAATTTAATAACTTTAAAATTCGTTTTCAGGCTTTTATCTGCTTATTTTTGCAAAATTCAATTTTTCAATTTTAAAATGTCAAAAAAAGATATATTGCTTGAATATGAAGAGAAGAAGAAACTCTACAGTTATCAATTAGGTGATATAGACCTTATTTTTGATAAAATTGAAACGGCACCACATAATTATCATTTACTGTATCAATTACCAACTGGCGGAGGGAAAACTGTCATTTTTTCAGAAATAACTCGGCGATATTTAGAAAAATATGATAAAAAAGTGGTTGTTTTAACGCATCGAATTGAACTTTGCAAGCAAACTTCAAAAATGCTGAAGGGATTTGATGTAAAAAATAAAATTATTAATAGTGTTGTTAAAGATTTGCCCGATCAAAATGATTATTCTTGTTTTGTGGCCATGGTTGAAACTTTGAAAAATAGGTTAAATGATGAAAAATTGCATATTGATAATGTTGGATTATTAATAATTGATGAAGCCCACTTTAATTCATTTCGAAAATTATTTCATGCTTTTAAAAATACATTTTTCTTAGGCGTTACTGCTACTCCGCTCAGTTCAAATATAAAATT
>JAKLIC010000050.1 GCA_022709825.1 Bacteroidota bacterium
CAAAAATCGAATAATCGCTTTAAGCAAATAAAAAGTAACATATAAAACCATCGCATAACTATAATATTTGATGATTTTTTGCCCTTGTTCCTTTGAAAATGGTTTCATCACCATAAACAAAATTGGAATCAACAGTAAACTGATTTCCTTTGGAATTGCTTTTAACGTGGCATCTTTATCAATGCTCCAAAAGTAAGAAAGCAGCATTAATAAAAATAAAGCCACAGCAGGTAAAAGCCATTTTTGAAGTCGAAATGTTGAAGAGGAATATTTAATTAAAACGGAAAGCGAGAATATCGCTAAAAAAACATTGTTTATTCCATAAGCCATCGGAATAGTACACAACACCAACAAAAAGGGAATAAAAGAAAAATGTTGTTTATTCTCCTGCTTGATGTCTAGCCATACATTGCTCAAAAAGTTGAAGATACTCCCCATTTATTTTCTCCCAGTTAAATTTGTTTACAATGGCTTCAAAGTTATTTTGAATGAATTGCAAGTTATCATTTTTTTTGATTTTGAGCAGTAAATTTTTTACTTCTTCTGCATTGGAAAAATAATAGCTGTTTTCTTTTAAAATACCACGATTAAAATCATTGTTGTGGGCTAAAACTAAAGCTTTGGAGGCCATTGCTTCCAACAATGAAGGATTGGTTCCGCCAACTGAATGACCATGGAAATATAATTTAGAAAAATAGCGAAGATTATTTAAATGTTCAAGGTTATAAATAGCTCCTAAAAATTTGATGTTAAATTGGTTTTTATATCTTGATTTCAGGTATTCTCCATATTTTGTATTGTGATTACCAATGACTAAAATTGGGGTTTTGTCTTCACTTTTAACCACACCATCCAACACCATTTCAAAATTATTTTCAGGTTCAAAACGAGCCATAATCATGTTGAATTTTTCTTTTTCAACTTGGTATTCCGTTAGAATTGATTCATTTGGATTGGTGAAAGGATAAGCTCCGTAAGCGATATAAGTAGATTCTTTTTTATATCTATTTTTCAAAAAAGTTTGAATTCCAATGGAATCTGAAACCAAATAATCACTGCTGATTGCCGCTAACCGTTCAGCAAAACGCAAAAATTGTTGCACCGGACGGTTATATTTTGAACGTTTCCATTCGATTCCATCCATATTGGTAATAATAATTGCTTTTTTAGGCAGCATAAAAAACCAAACCGAATTACTGGTGTAACCCAATTGCAGAATGATATCAAAATCTCTTTTGCGGGAGTCTAAAATACAATTGTAATCGTAGATAAATTGACCAAACGTTCCATATTTATATTCCGGATCGTGTTGGTGAATGATATGAACACCTTTGAAGTTATTTTCCTGAAATTTATGATTGTGCGAATTATAACAATATACCTCATGCCCTTTTTGAGCCAGGTAAACGGAAAAAAATTCGGCAAATTGTTCGAAACCACCGTAATAATTTGGAATACCGCGGGTTCCGAGAATGGCTATTTTCATTCTTTTTAAAATGTTAAACGGGCAAAAATAAGGAAATTAGATGTAGTGTTTGATTATTTTATAATTAAATATGATTTAAAATTTCTGTGATTTTAGAAACATATTTCTCTACTGTAAATTCATCTAAAATTCTACTTTTTCCATTTTTTCCAAATTTTACTCTTAAATCATTGTCTGATATAAGTTTAAATAATGCATTTGAAAGTCCAATTTCATCACTAGGTTCAATCAAAAAACCGGTTATATCATGAACAACTATTTCAGTTAATCCCCCGTGATTAGACGCAACAACTGGTTTTTCTGCAAGCATTGCCTCGGCAGCTACAAGTCCGAATGACTCTGCTTCAGTGGAAGGAATTACGGCAATATCGGTAATTTGCCATATTGGTGATAGATCACTAATAAATGGTAATATTTTAACTCTTTCTACCAATGCATTTTTAGATATACTACTTTCTATTTCTTCCAAATAATATTCTTGCCCTTTAACTGGTGAGCCAACAAACAAAATTTTAATATTTTCAATATGACTTAAGTGATTTAAAAAGGTGTTTATAAGCCATTTGTGCCCTTTTAACCTGCTTATTCGGCCTATCAAAGTAATGACAATATCTGAAGACGAAAAACCAAAATCTTCTTTAGTTTGAATACTATTTGTTGCTGCTTTTATTTCAATTCCATTATGAATTACTTTAATTTTAGAAGCTAACTCAGGAATTCTTTGGATTAAATTGTTTTTTGTAGCGTTAGAGTTACAAATAATTACATCCGCAAATCGATAGAGTAATTTTGGAAATATATCTGCAATTAATTTAGGGTGAACAATAATTTCGTGAACATGCCAAATATGTTTTATTTTTCTTTTCCTGGCATATATCATTCCTAACAATACGGCTAAAGTATTAGAATAAATTATATGAAATTTTGTTTGTTTATGTAAAGTGTCAATCAAGTTGATTGACTTTTTATAGTCTTTATAGAATAGAAATATATTTTTGAAAGAAAACATATTCCTGTATAATTTTAAAACCGGTGCAATTACTACTTTTATATCAATTTTTTCTAATTCCGAACATAAAGGACCATTGCATGGTAGTATTACAGTTGGATTGAATAATTTTCTGTCTATATGTGTCAAAAACAATAATAATGTTTTGTCTGAACCATAAAGTTCCGAAGATTGATGAATAAAAAGTATATTTTTCATTTATCAAGAATTTTGTTTGATTTTAAATACAACTCTTTATAACTGATAAGAAACCCAATAATAATTGTTTTTGTATCAACAGTGAAATAAAAACCCATAAAAACCCAATAAGAAATAAATAAAAACAATCCTGTTCCTAAAAAAAGATAATTTATGTTTTGAATTAATTTTATGTCTGATTTTTTAATCCTGAAAAAGTAAATAATAGATAACAACAATATTAAAACACCTAACAAACCAGATTTTAAAAAAATAGTCATAAAACCATTATGCAAAAAAGGAATATAACGCATATAACTTGATTGAAGCCAAACCTCTTTTTTTAAATCAATTGACGAACCAAGGCCTTGACCAATTAGAATATCTTGAACTCCTGCATTACCAACTTGTCTTATTGTTAGGATGTTTTCATAAGACCGATAGTTATCATTAAAATCTTTCCAGTTAGTAACGTCAATTTTTGTTTTAAATGGTTCAATTGGGGCGTTTTTAATTTTAAAAAGAAAAGCTTCAAATCCTTTTGCTCCCCGATTGGGATTGTAAACATAAATTGCTGAGTATCCAACTAAAGTTGTAATTATTATTGTTGTCAAAACAACAATAGATTTTTTAGTCAAGACAAAATATCCTTTTAAGGCTAAAAATAAAATAATGAACTGAATAAAATTTGTTCTAGCTAAATAGAAAAAGCTTGATAGTGAAATAATAACTATAAACCATCTTATTTTCTTTAATGGAATATTAATTTGGAATTCTCTATGGAAAATTAAAAGGATAAGAATATATATTTCAAAATCACTAAAATATCCTGCGTACATTCTAAGCTCGTGCATGGTTCTTACAGAGCGAAACAAAATGGTATATCCTACAATTAATAAATGAACAACGGCAATAAAAACACCTGCATTAATCGCTGTATTTAAAGGGTTTTTAAAATGAGATTTACACAATTGATATCCCACTAGCAATCCTAATACGGGTTTCAACAAATAGGCAACATCTCTAATAAAATTATAAGATTTAAAATTTTGATTTATACTTGATATAAAAGCAATTGATAATATAATTAAAAAAAAAACTATCAACTTTAAAATAGAAAATGAATATTTTTTTCTAATGGTCAACAAAGCTGTAATAGACCATACTATAAAAGTGAGTTCATAATTATTCAAATATGGAACAGCAACACAAATAATAAATATTATTTGATATACAAGTTCTTTCTGAATTTTGAATCCCATTTTATTTAATTGATTTAATAATTTTTGCAGGAATTCCTCCAATAACTGAAAAATCAGGATAAGATCCATTAACGACAGCACCTGCGGCAACTACGCAATGATTGCCAATAACTGTTCCGTCTAGAAAAGTCACTTTTGCACCCACCCAAACATTATTGCCAATTTTTATTCCTTTTGAGGTGACACCTTGTTCTCTAATTAATTTTGTAGTGTCTTCAAAATTGTGGTTTTCCGAATGAAAACTGATGAAGGAACCCATGATAACATCGTTACCTATATCTATCCCACCAGAAGCTCCAAAATGAGTAAAATCACCTATTGCAGAATTGTTTCCCATTTTTAATCCTTTTCCATATTTGGAAAAATGACTTGTGCAAGTAACTTTTGAATAGGCTCCAATTTTTACATTATTTCCTAAACAAATTTTTTCTGAGGCAAAACCGTCAATTGTTGTATTGTTTTCAATAGTGACATGTTGACCAATTGAAATATTTCTAATATTTAAAAAACGACAATTACTACCAACATAGACTTTTCTGTATAATTTGAAATAGCCACGAATTAACATAATCAAACGATTAGTTAGCGTTTGATAAATTAGGCTGTCAGGAATACGTTGGTCAATTGTATAATTTTTACCAGATTTAGAAAGTAAATATTGAAACAGATTTTTGAGCATTTACAATAGTATTATCTATCAATTTTCAAAAATACGATTGTTTTTTAATTTGAATGATAAATATCTTCTTTTTCAAAACAAATGAAAATATAAAAATACTGAGTAACTCGGCAATTATTAAAACGGCTATCACTCCAACTATTCCAAAATAAGGTAAAACAAAAAGAATACTTAGTAAAGTAAAAATGACAACTACCATAGTGGTTTGAACATATTTCTTTTGATAACCAAAAGCTAAAACTAATTGTTTAAAAGGCACAGAAACAGCCATTAATAAAGGAATAAAAACTGCTACTTGTAATATATTTTCTAAATTATTTGTGTCGAATGGTTTAAAATATAGAATGATTTCAGTAGAAAAATAATAAACTAAAATCATTGAAATAGTTATAAAAATAAAATTACTTCCGTTGAACACCAGCCAATATCGCATTCCTTGCCCTTTGTTCTTGGCAATTAAGTAACAAACTCTAGAAAAAACGAAATTGAAAAATAATAGAATGTATGTCTTGAATATAACAACAACCTGATCAACAACACGATACATCCCTGCTAAAATATCATTTCCAAAAAATCCAATCATTATAATAGGAGCATACATTTGAAGTGACATAAATATTTGTGATGAAAAAATAGAAAAACCGGATTTTAGGTGAAAGATAACATCCTCATTTTTTACATTTCTAAAATTAAAAGAATTACGAAATAGGATAAATAAAAAACTTAGTCCATTTGCAAAAATCATACCTATTCCCCACCATAGATTTATAAAAACATAATCTCCTTCACTTGAAATAAAAGTAAAAATTGCAATTAAATAAATTATTTTAGATAAAATGTTGATGACTGTTATTTGTTTAAAGTTTTCAACTCCTTGAAGAAACCAAGTTGGATTAAAAAACTGTCCAATTAAAATGGGAATACTAAACAAGTAAAGAAATTTATCTTTTGAAAAAAAAGGAATTGTGTAAAAAAATAAAGAGGTAAAAGAAATTACCAAAATCAAAAGAATAAATTTTGCGAGGTATGTTGAAATAAATATTCTTTGGAGTTCTTTATTGTTATCTCTATTTAACGAAACTTCTTTTACACCATTAATATCTGAACCATAGTCAATAAAAACTATTAGAAAAAAAAACAACGCCATTGAAAAAGCGGCCTTTCCATAACCTTCAATACCACAAACTGAAATTACATGTGGGGCAACAAGTAAAGGTGTGACCAAATTAAAAAACTGACCAAGGCCATAAATGGTTAGGTTTTTTAATTGATTTTGGTTTCTAATAAATTGAATCCCCCGCTTTAGCATTCTGATAATGTGAATTGTAAAATTAACTTTTTTAAAATTAAAAAGCTACAAATGCTTTATGGCAATTTGTAGCTTTTTGTTAAAAAGTTAAATTTTTTTTATTTTGTTATTTTGGCAATTTCATCCAATAATGCCTGATGAGGATAATAAAATGGTGCTACAAATCCGTTTGGATTTTTGAGGAATTTTATAGTTCCTTTCGCTTCGTCAATCTCCGTTTTGACTTGATCATTGGCAATAAAATATTTTAAGAAGTCCGAACCTTTGGCTTCGAAAGAATTTCCGTAAAAATCAAATTTAAATTTCTCAACAATAATATCTCCTTGCTCTTTATTTAATCCAAGATCGAATCGAATATGAGTTGGAATTACTTCCTCTGGTAATTTAAAAGTAACTTTTTGACTGGCATCTTGTGCTAAAACACCACTCCAAACAGCTTTTTCTCCTGTAAAATTAATAGTTCCATCTTCAGTATAATATACCGAAAAATTGTCTTCCTTAGAAGCGACAACATCAATTTCTACACTAAAATATTCATTTTTTTTCTCTTTAATAGTTTCATTTTCAGTCTTTTCAGCTTCTTTGTCGTTTTTACATGATACTAAAAAACTAAAAGTTATCAAGGCAATTAATAAAATTTTATTTTTCATTTTTTTATTTTTTTTAGTGTGACAAAATTAAATAATTTTCATTCACTTTTACATTTTACAAAAAATTATTCTTTTATTATTTTAATAGAATAAATAACGATATTTCTATCAAGATTATTTTGTGCTAAATCATTGTCATAAATAAGCTGTATTCTTATCTTTTCTTCACTTTTATGAATAAATTTAAAACTATTTTCTGACTTATTTTTAAATTCACTTAATTCAAAATTACCTATTTCGTTCCCATTTATTTTTACTTTCAAACGAGCATTCTCATTATTAATTGGTTTTTCCGGCAAACTATTTCCATTAATTATAAGTTTATAACTTCCTTTTTCAAGAAAAACAAATGAAGAGCGAATATTACTATTTTCAAAAATCATCATGTTGCCGTTCCCATCAAAACTGACCGGTTTAAATATTTTTAAATCTAAATTCTCTGTATCTAACATTTTTACTGCATTTTTAGGCTCATAATAATTTGCCCAAGCATCGTAGTATTCTAATTTTTCAATTAAATCAAAATTTTCATTTAAATATTTTTGTTGATCTTCAGAGAGTGAAAATGGTCTTGAATTTGCATCAGCATACCAAAATGGTTCTTTTTTAATTGTATTATTTATTAATCCCTTTACATAATCTTCTAATGATTTTCCTTCAATTTGAATTGCTGGATTATTTTGAAAAAAATAAGGGAACAACCAACTCCAATATGCAACGACTTTTACATTATCCGGGTTTTTTTGAGAAATTTCATTGGTTAATTCTCTGAACTGACTTTTTCTAATTGTATGGTAATATTTTGAAATGGCGAATAAATCTATCAATGATAAAATTAAAAGTATAATAATGATTGTTTTTTTAATAAATGTGTTTTTTATCAAATACAAACCGGCTGAAATAATTAAAATAATTGCAGGTAAAATATTTATAAAATAACGACTTAAAATCATTGGAACATCTAGATGAGATCTTAACAGCGGAATTATTATAGAAACTGACAACCAAACAGAGGTGATAATAAAACAAAAAAGTAATTTGTTTTTTAAAATACCTAAATAGTCTGCTTTTTGTTCTTTTAGTTTAAAAACATTTATTACATAAAAAATAATTACAAATTGGATTACAAATACAATTAACTCTGAATTACCAAAAAATTCATTAAAAAGTTTTGTAATGGCGTCTTGTCCTGGTTTTTGTAACCAAAATGATTGTATTTCCGACACTCTAACAAAAGCTTCATAAGCTGGTAGAAAAATTATCAAAGTAACTATACCGGATACAAAGGAATTAATAAAAAATGTTTTTCTTGTTTCTTTTGTAGATTGAATTAGAAAGAAAAGTAATAATAAATATTGTGCAAAAAGAGTTATAAATCCGAAAAAATGAGCATTTAAAATAAGTCCGGCAAAAAAACCATAATAAATTGCATTTTTTAAGGATGCCTTTTTGATAAATATAACAAGTCGATAAAAAGCCAATACCGTAAATAAAAATAACATCCCATAAGGCCTAATTTCTTGTGAAAACGAGATGTGAAAAATATTAACTGTCAATAAAGCTGCTGCTATTAACCCTGCATTCTTATTAAATATTTCTTTAGCTAACAAATACATTGAATAAACTCCTACTATCCCAATAAATGCTGAAAAAACACGTGCAACAACTGTAGTATAGCCAAATATTTCAAATAAAAATTTTACTAATAAAAAATATAAATGAGGAATAAATTCCCAAAACATAATTCCGTCATAAAATTCTTTAAGTGTTAATTTAGGATTAGCATCATTCATGGTTAAAATTTCATCTAACCAAATACTTTGAAAATCAACTCGATATAATCTTAAGAAAGCGGCAAAAGACAAAATTAAAAGTAGCCATTGATTATTTTTTATCCAATTATTAATTTTCATAATCTATTTTTTCCAAACATGTAAAATTGATACTCCAAAAGGGAAACTTATTTTTGAATTTATAAAATAAGATTCTGTTTTCATTAAATAATAAAGTAAAGTATTGACTAAACCGGGATTAAACGTTTCAAAATCACTACCCGCTCCTTTTCTTTTGTCGCCTAATTTCAATAAATTACTTAACTTTCTAAATAAATAAATTGGAAGAAAAAGAAAAAAATTGAAATAGGATGAAAAAATTGTTTTACCTTTTTTATCAAATTTGAATAAACGATCTACTTCATGCAATTTATATCGTCTAAAATGTTGATTAATTTCATCATGATGACTCCATAAACTCATAAAAGCGGGAACTGTAATAAAAATGATTCCGTTTTCTTTAAGAACTCTCTTCATTTCGTTTACGGCTAATTGATCATCTTCAACATGCTCAATCACATCAAAAGCACAAACTAAATCAAATTTTTCAACTGAAAAAGGTAACTCGGTTATAGATCCGTGAATAATTTCTAAACCTGTTTTTTCTCTGGCAAATTCACAACAAAACTCATCATATTCTATTGAGGTTACTTTACCAAATTCTGATAAATATTCTGAACTTCTCCCTGTGCTACATCCAATATTTAATATTTGTATCTCTTTTGATTGTAAAAGTCTTTTGGT
>JAKLIC010000051.1 GCA_022709825.1 Bacteroidota bacterium
CCAATTGAAATTGATAAGTTCCCCATCCTCCGCTAGCACTAGCGGCAATTTCTCCTTGGTTATTTGTACAGGTTACACTTGCTGTTTGGTTTGCTACTAAAACTAATGGCAGACTTGGAGAGGAAACAACTGTAAAGTTAGAACTTGCACTGCAAAATGGACTATCCGTAGCAGTTACAATAACTTGATAATTTCCACCTGATAATCCTGTAATAACAAATGGATTAATTGATGTGTTTCCACTACCGTTTGCCACCGTATTTCCTTGAATGTCGTTCACTACATAAGTTATGTTTCCTGAATATCCGGAAACATTCATTGTAATTGTTCCATTTGTATCACCAAAACAAGTCACCGCCGTAGAATTAATGATTGAAGCTTGAATGGTGTTGAAAGGAGCAATAACATAAGGAGCAGTAATAAAATAACAACCTGTAACATTATCAGTTACCTGGAAAGTATATGTTCCGGGTGTTGTTAATGTAAAATTAGCTGTGAATACTCCATTTCCTGGCGTTACTGAAGGATGACTTCCTATAGGTAACAAATCAAAAGTAAAGTCACCTGAACCACCGGTTACATTTAATTGAACAGTCCCGTTATTGGTACAAGTTAACGGAGTTACAGTTGAAGCATTAACTGCGGTTATTGTCGGTAAAGGATTAATATTTACTGAAGTTGTTGCGGAACAGTTGTTAGCATCACGAACCGTTACGGTTATATTTTGAACGCTTCCGTTATCAACTATTGTAAATGTGTTAGATGAAAAGAAATTGGTTCCGTTAATGCTATAAACATAAGGAGCTGTTCCAAATGCAGCAGAAGCAGTAATAGTCGCTGTTTGTACAACATTTGAACTATTACAAGCAAAAGCAGTCGCTGAAGCTGAAACAGTTAATACAGCAGGTTGATTGATAACAACAACTTGTTGTAATTGACAATTTCTTCCTGAAGTTACAGTAATGGTATATGTTCCCGCAACTAATCCGGTAAAGTTTCCATTATTTTGAGAAATTGGAGTATTTACACCGTCTGTTAACACAAAAGTATACATTGGGTTGTTGTTGGTTGCTGGTAAAGAAACTATAATACTCCCGTTGTTTCCACCGTTACAACTTATATCACTTATTGAAGTTGTAAAAGTTACCGGAGTTGGTGCTTCCAGAACTATTGGAGCTTGAGCCGAACAACCTGTTGTTGTATTGTTAATAATTGCAATATAACTTCCAGCCGCTAAACCATTAAAAACCGGAGATGATTGAGCTGCTACAATAACTGTTCCGGATGTGTTTTGTAATTCATAAGTAAAGGTTCCGCTTCCGCCAAATGGAGTTATGGTTATATTTCCATCATTGTTAGCACAAGAAACTTGAGCTGTTACAGCCGGAGTCAAATTTAAAGGAACAGGGATTGAAATTAAAACGTTATGAATACAACCATTGTAATCTCTCACGCGAATGTTATAATTTCCTGAATTTAAATTTGTATAAGTAAACGTAGGAACCGTTTGTGTTTGATAAGCCCCACCATTCAAACTAAAAGTATAGGGTGCAATTCCGGATGAAGTTAAAGTTACTTCTATTGAGAAGCTTCCTTGTGTAGCAGTACATAAATTTGTAACTGTAGCCGAAATTTGAGGAGCCGGATCGGTAGGAACAAAAACAGGAGCCGCTTGAATACAACCATTTGCATCTTTAATATATACTACATAATTTCCTCCTTCTACATTGAAAACATTGGTAGCACTACCAACCCAAGTTCCCACTGTAGGGGCAGGATCACCCGCAAGTACCAATTGGTATTGATAGGGGGCTGTTCCAAACTGACCCGTAGCTGTAATTCTTCCCTTATTAGGATTACAATTGTCGTTTCGGGTCACATTGGCTGTTACTTGAAGTAAATTTGCAGATTGAGTAATAGTAAATGATGCTGATGCACTGCTGCATCCTGTCAATGTTCCACCTATTTCAGTGAATAATATATAATACGTTCCCGGAGCTAAAGGGCCAAGATTTGTAACAGAAACAAGCCCTCCTAAAAGAGGAGTAGAAGTTCCTGTAATTCCCGTTGAAGTATTTGATTGTGAATTATAGATTTCATAAGAAACCCCTGTGGATGTTACATCATAATTTGTAAAAGTAAAGTTCACAAATCCATTATTACTTCCGGTACAACTTACATTACCAACAACATCTAATGTGGAAGTTAAGTTAGATGGCGTATTAATTGGCGTGTCAGCTGTTTTAAAATAATAACAATCTGTAATTAAATCATGCACAACAAATGTGTATGTAACTCCAGGAGTTAAGCCAGTAAAAGTTGCCGTTTCAGGAGTGCCAACATCTGCAGATTGATAATTGGAGGAATATGGTAATGTATTAGTTTCTAAAACAGCAAATTCAAACGAACCACTACTAACAGCAGAGGTAACCGTGATGATTGCTGTTCCGCCATTCACACAATCAGAGGTTGACGTTGAAACATCAATAATTAAATCATTTGGTGGCGAAGCAATAATAATATTAGCATCTATCATGCTACAACCATTTGCATCAATTACTTCCACAGAATATATTCCAAAATTTAATATTTGAAATGAATGATTTTCATTTGCTGTAGTGGTATAACTTGCCACAAAGCCAAAATTATTATGCAGTTCATACGTGTAAGGAGCTGTTCCTCCACTCACTCCCTGAACTATAATTTGACCGTATGATGTTCCTCCTGGGTTATTACAGGTGATTTCAACTGTTGAAACAGTAAATGTAATTGGAGCAGGGTCGGTTATGGTAATGGAAGCTGTGTCAGTACATGCATTTTCATCGGTTAATGTAATTTGGTAAACACCTGCAGTTAAACCAGAGGTTTGTGTGCCATAGTTAACACCTGTTGTAGTGTTGATTACATCTAAAACAAAAGGAGCCGCTCCAACGGAATTATTAATATTAATTTCAATTTCTCCATTATTTCCACCGGAACATAATATGTTTTGAATTTGTGAAACAGAAATAATTTCAGGTTGAGTTAATGGGTCAACCGTAATAATTGAACTTGTAAAAGAACAACCTTGAGCATCGGTAATTAGAAATTGATAATTTCCAGCATTTGCGGTTTGGTAAATAAAAGTATTACCTGCTATAGAATTTGATGTTCCAAATGCTCCTCCATTAAAGGATACTTGGAAGACATAAGGAGCTAAACCTCCGGAAACGGTTGCAGCAATCACAGCATTTGGTGAAGACGTACAATCGAGACCTTTAGTTATGATAATTTCTCCCGTTAATTCCGGTTGGATAGTTTGAGAAACAGTGGTAGAACAACCGTTTGCATCAGTCACTAAAATGCTATAAGAACCTGGCGTTACATTCGCAAAAGTATTTGAAGTTTGCGAAGGGTTTCCATTAATACTATAGCTAAAAGGAACTACACCACTCGTCACTGCAATTACTAATGTAGCCCCATTAGCGTCAAAACATAAATCGGATGACGATGCAATTACAGCAACAGGATTAGTGGGTGTAGCTAAGTTAAATGTATTGCTCACAATACATCCATTGATATCATTTACCGAAATGGTATACGTTCCGGTTTGTGTTAAATTTGTAAAAGTTGAACTTGATTGTGGACCAAGAATAGTTCCGTTTGGTTGAGTTAATTGATATTGATAACTTCCCCACCCACCTATTGTTGAAATGGTTACACTTCCGTTTGAAGCACAACTTAATTGGTTTGCTGTAAATGTGAAAGCTAATGCGGTACTGGGAGCATTAATAATAGCGGTAGCACTATCGGTACAATTTGTAACCGTGTCAGTAACTGAAATAGTATACGTTGATGCTGTTATTCCTGCTAATGAAATAGTAGTTAAATTTGAATTATTTCCAGAGGAAATAACTGTACCAGCGGTATTCGTTACTTGATAATTAAATGGATTTGTACTGTTTACAGTAAACAATACCTCACCATTATTACCACCAAAACAAATGACATTACTTACGGTTTGTCCGATTACATCTATGG
The DNA here is from genome assembly GCA_022709825.1 of Bacteroidota bacterium. GTDB lineage: Bacteria > Bacteroidota > Bacteroidia > Flavobacteriales > Flavobacteriaceae > Flavobacterium. Next base: position 4,021 of record JAKLIC010000051.1, read on the forward strand.
AAGGCAATGCATTTATAGTGTATGAATCTTGATAGGAACATCCATTAGAATCTGTTACTAGAAAGGTATAAGTGCCTGAAGATAATCCTGTGAAAACCGGATTAGTTCCATTATTAACAGTTTGACCAACCGGAGCGATGATTTGATAATTAAAAGGAGCTGTGCCACCAACTGTGGATATTGTAACTGTTGAAACTTGAGACGGACAAGTTAAGGCAGTTGCACTAAATGTAATAGCTGTTAATTGATTTGGAGCTAGTAATGATATGGAATTTGTGGTAAACAAACACCCATTTGCATCTTGAATGTAAATGGTATAATTTCCTGAAGTTAATCCTGAAAAATCTGAAATAGTTGAAAAGTTAACACCATCAATACTAAATAGATACGGTGCAGTTCCGCCGGAAACACTTCCGGTTTGAATACCAATTGAGCCATTTGTTAAACAAGTATAGTTTTGTGTGATTACTGCAATTCCTGTAATTGGAGAAGGTTGAGTTATCACAAAGGTGTCAGTAAATGTACAAGAAGTACTTCCTTGAGATTGAAGAATATTCACAGTATAAGTACCAATAGGAAGATTGGTAAATATTCCGGAGTTATTACTTGCAATTACTACCCCGTTTGAATTAACAAGTTGAAATGTTACCTGAAAACCATTTGAATTAGAAATTGTGTAAGTAATTGAGCCGCTTGATGCTCCATTACATAAAACATTTTGAACAGCACTGGTATAAACCACATCAGGGGAAATTGTAATTGTTACCGGATTTGAAACCGAATTACAATTGTTTGCATCAACGACGATAAAAGTATAAGTTCCAGGAGTGGTAATCACAAATGTATCCGTTGTTTGAAAATCACCGGCTGTTGGATTTTGAGCAACACCATCAATAGTACTTATTGCATATGAATATGGAGGATTTCCGCCATTGGCAACAACTGTAATTAAACCTGAGTTACAACCAATACTTTGAGTTACAGTAGCCACTAGAGCTAAATTATTTTGATCTACAATGGTAACGGTATCTGTAAAAGTACAACCATCTTCAGTTGTTACGGTAACAGTATAAGTTCCCGGATTTAAATTGTTAAAAGTATAATCATTATCCGTTACTAATCCACTGGTTATAGATATTGGATTTGTAATAGTAAAAGTATATTGAGGTTGTGCCCCAGAAATTTGTGCCCGAATACTTCCGAATCCGTTACAATTTGTGTTTTGTGGAATTAGAGTTACCTGAAAATTATTCTGTTGAATACCAATATTTGGCAATTCAAAAACACAACCATTCGCAACACCAATTTGAGTTACTAAAACAGTATAAACACCAGCTTGTGATATTGTAAAGACTGGACTATTTTGGTAAGGAAAAATTATAGCTCCCGTCACTTGATCAATCAATTGAAACTGATAATCTGAGGGAAGATTTGTTATAGTGATACTTCCGGGAGTATTACAGAGGATATTCGTAGAAGTAAATTGAATGTCTAATAAATTAGTAAATACATTAAAATAAAATCGGGTAAAACAGCCATCTTGATAATTAATCGTCAAACGATATTGTCCCGCAGTCGTTACATTAAAGTTTGCTCCTGTTCCTACTTGATTCCATTGACAAGTCGGGTTGTTATTGGCACAATTGGCTATTCCAACAGCAGGACAACTGCTTTCGTTTAAGATTTCCCAAACGATACTGGTTGCATCACTGATTCCTGTTTGAATTAATTGACTATCATTTGCTCCACAAAGGAAAATCAAGGGTAATTGTTCCCCGTTATTTGGGCAAATTACTACTTGATCGGCAAAAGGAATCACCGGATTTGTTTGAGTAGCTCCAAATAGTAATACATTAAACGTTTGTGTAATTCCAATACATGGAGGTGTAGCTGTATTTACTACAGTATATGTTCCAACGGTATTGACTGTAATGCTTTGTGAGTTTCCAATAACGGTTCCGGCACTATTATACCAAGTATAAGTGTCATAGCCATTGGCAGCAGTTAGAAGCAAACTGGTACCGCACAAATAAGCATCACTAGAAAAAATACAATCATCAATATCTACCAAGAAATTCGCCGGTCCCGGAAGACCAAATCCACAACTATCCAGGCCGGCAAAACTTGGGTCATTTGAAATAACATTACTATTTAATACACCTTGATAAGTGGTATAAGCTTGATTTTGAATTAAATTAGAACACGCATCCTCTAATTCGCTACAAGTTGTAGCCACTTGTACACGAATTCTAATGGTATATATAGGGTCACCAATTTGCAACAAATTATCGGGTAGCGTAAAAAACAATTCATCAGTCGATGGATCATGAGTGAAAGTCACGCCCGGAGCTCCACTCAAATCGGCTGAAATAAATGTTGTATTGATAGGTAAAATATCGCGAATTGATGAATTTGTTGCATCATCATTTCCTATGTTTTGAAAAGTAATCACATAATCCAAGATTTGCCCTAGGTTGACATTAGCCCCACCAATGTCGTTACCACTTATATCCTGAACTGTTTTTACTAATTTAATATCCGGTTCTATGACTTCAATGTTGAACGCATTAAAGAACATAAAGTAAGTATCTTGTGTTGAAGTAATTCGTAACGTAGCCGCTGTTTCGTTATTTGGAATAACGCTGTTCATCGGGTTGCTTATGGTGATGATATCACCATCATATCCCAACGTATTTAAACTATTGGGAACTCTGTCTGTAAAATCTAAATTATTTAGTGTAATTCTACTGTTAAAAAAGTTATTTGCCACATTTAACGTATTGCTTAAAGCGGTAAATGTTGGGTTTGTTGCTGCTTTGAACAACAATTGATCGCCTGTAATTCTGTTATCACCTTCCAAAGCGGCAGAAGCTAATTTTGCTCTAACCGGAAATGGTGGTGGTAAAGTTGTAAAACCTGAATAGGAAATATCTGTTTGACCGATAGTTGCTCTTACTCCTGCAAATCCGTCATATGCGGTAATATATTTTCCGGTCATGGTTGGATTTTCATATACAAAGAAAATAGTCCATCCACCGGAAACACCACCACCATTTACAAAACCTTGTGTGGCTCTGATGTTGGCTGCAGTATATTCTCCTTCAGGATTTGCTAAACCTGTAACTAATGAAGTAATATTTGCATAACACGCATATGGACTGTTAGCAATAAAGTTTGGATCAGTAAATCCATCAAAAATTAATTGACCCGTAATATTTTGATAAGCTCCTCCCGGCAGTTTTAATTTTATTTGATTAAAATCATTTGCTCTAACGTTATCGCCATCTCCCGGAGAAGTTGAAAATCCGTTATTGAAACGATAGGTTGCTGACCAATATAAACCGGCATAAACGATTTTATTACAACCGCTTGCAGGTAATGTTAACGTGGCACTACTTGAACTGAATGTTGAAGCATCGCCATCAACATCAATGTATTGCATGTTAAGGTTGTCATTATACTCGGAAGAATTTCCGGTAACATCGTAAGGAATGTTAGGTCCGTCATTATTGTTTTGTCTGTTAACAATATTGTTGGAAATTAAAGTCATGTCTCCTTTTAGATTTCTTTCATATCGAACGGTAAAAGGAACGGCAACTTGAGCGGTTCCGATCAAGTTGATTAGTAAAAAACAACTGAGTAGGGCAATTGTTTTTAGATGTGGTATTTGGGGCGTTTTCATTTTTTTGGTTTTTATTTAATGTTGATATTCATAATCCAAATTTCTTCAAAGTAGGTGTTGTCTACATTCGTATAATAAGAGATTAGGGCTTCACTCCATTCCGAATGTTTTTTTAAATAGACATACCTGAAATTGTTTTTTGGGTTGATAAAATAACTTGCTTTAATTCCTTGCTTTTTTAACTTTTTAAGAAAATCGTCTGCAAAAGCAGGTTCAGAAAAAACATTAGCAATAATGTAAAATCCGGGTTCTTGGTTTTCTACTTCTAAAAAGTTTCCTTTTTTAGCGGTAGCTCTTTTTTTGTCTGTCAATCTGGAGTAGTACGCTTTGATTTCTTCATCGGATAAACTGAATTTAGTGTTAGTATTTGTTTTTGATTCATCATTTTTTGATTTAGTTAGAGTTATTATTTTATTTTCTAATTCTGTTTCAACGGTATTCTTTTTGGTAATGGGTAATTTAATTTCTTCTTTTTTAGAAGAAGATTTCATGGCATTTAGTTTACTGTTTAAATCTGTTTTTTCATTTTTAATGACAGCTCTTTCAGGACTTTTAACCGTTGTTTTTGTAGTGGTTGTTTCCACTGTTTTTTCTTCAGTAACAACTGTAGATTTTGGTTCACAATTGCAATCTTTTTCTGTTATAGTTGTTTCTAATCGTTGAATGTAGTGCATCATGTTTTCTATTCGTTTTTCAAAATCGGCTTTTTTCAAATTTTCAATAGAGTCTTGTTTTACAATGATTTCCAATAATTTTAAATTGTTTTCATCTAAGGTCATTCTCAATTTTTCAAATTCGATGTTTTTATCAAATGTTTTGGAAACTGATTCTCCCTCATCTAAGTCGGTTGAAGTTGTTTTATTAGAAGTTGTTGCTCTATTTTTTTTAGTAACTGATTTTTTCCTTTTAGTAGCCGGTTCCACTACAATAGGTTCTTCGGCTAAATCTTCATATTCTTCCGTTACACTACCTTCCTCAACTTCTTCTTCTTCATTTATTATATTTGATTTTGCTTGCTTCGGATTTCTATTTATAGATGCAGTTGGTTTTTTAGGAGCTGATTTATAATTGTTTTTTTGCTCATTTTCTTTTCCTGCAAATCGATAAGAAATTGTAATTTCATGTGTTGGCCCAAAATTCACCAGCCCTTCATTAATCACTCTTTCATAGGTGTAACAGAGCGATAATTTTTTAGTTAAATGAGCACCGGCACCAATACCCACACCAAAGAAATCATCCACTCCGGCCTGTACCCATCCCAGTTTTGGAAAATTCACCATTATAGAACCACCATACTGAAAATCTTCTGATTGACTTAGTCTTCCTCGTAACATCAATCTGAAATAACCTTCATCAAAAAGACCTTCTTGATTTTGCATTTGATGGTTATATACAACATGGCTTGTATA